>NZ_JARPLU010000161.1:0-10376 GCF_032349615.1 Limnospira sp. PMC 1279.21
TATCGTCGCATTGTCAGGCAATAGCCGGATAAATGTCGCGTAAATGTATCAGCAGGGTCAAAAGTGAAAATAAGTTTATGTATTGCTGCTATCTCTAAAATTAAGCTTACTATAGACCCTATCCCAGTTATCCTCGGAAAATTGCCTAGAGGTTTGCTCGGTTAACATCACTGGCAGAAATCGAATTATGATCAATACCGTTAAGCAACACAAATTCTTCCTAGAGGTGACAGCCTTACTGTCTGTGGGTTCCGTCGTTACAGGTTATACCAAAGCTGCAACCCCGTTTTACACACATTTTTCGGAACCTACTGTTAATAGTATCACCGCTAGTAAACTGCTGGATTTTGCCAAAAAATTGGGGGAACCATCTCCCGGCTTGAGTCAGGAAAAATTAGCCAAATCTGTGGGAGGTGCGATCGCTTTAGGGTTATTGCAAATAGCCCAAAAAAAAACCTATCAACATATCGCCAGAGAATTAAAGCATTTAGCTAAACATACTCAACAATACTGGCTACAAATCGAACACAGTAGCGAAGGTATAGCAGACTATGAGGCGATCGGTGAACACCATTTGCGTTATACATTAGCAGCTAATGGGTCAGATATTTTCCTGAAAACTCTGGATCTGCAAAGTTGGGAACACTTAATCACCTGGTTAATGGAACAACATAAATCCCATTTATCCCACGGTATTCACTATTACCAAGATGCCATTAAAGCTATTAGCCAACATTTGCATAAACGGTTCGCCCATAATCTCACAGAAATCTGGAAACAAGATGCTGCTAAAGGGGGTAAAGTTTTTCATAGTATGGTATTAGACTTGCTGCGAGATGGTCAAACCTCAGCCCATAAAATTGCTATTACCCAACAAGACATCCTAACTATTTTAAAACAGTTGAACACTGGACTACAGGATAAACTAGAGTCAATTCAGGAAGCCTTAGAGCCATATTTTGACCAGAGCAAAACACCTTTTACGATTTCGCCACAATGCGAAAGTATCATAGCTGATACAACTAAGTATTTTGTGGGGCGGACTCATGTTTTTGAAGCCATTAAGGAGTTTTTGGAAAAAGAACCCCCAGGTTATTTTGTCTTGGAAGCAGATCCCGGCTATGGAAAAACCTCTATCCTGGCGCGTTGTGTGCAGTTATTTGAAGGTCATTGCCTGAGCTATTTTAACAGCCAATCTTTAGGGAAAGTGACCGCTCGACAATTCTTAGAAAATATCTGCACTGAACTAATTGAATATTATCAACTGGACTATACCAGTTTACCAGAAAATGCCCTCCGAAATGGTAAAGTTTTATCACGGTTGTTAAAAGAAGCCAGCCAGAAGCTACCCCGGGGCAAAAAGTTGGTGGTAGTAGTGGATGCTTTAAATGAGGTGGATTTGTCGAGTCAAACACCGGGAAGTAATGTGCTTTACTTACCGGATAAACTGCCGGAAAATGTCTATTTTATCATCTCGAAACGTGATGAAAAACTGCCTTTACCCGTCAGTGACAATAAAACCATCTGTAATTTAAGGCAGTATCGGTCAGAAAGTGCTTGGGATGCTGGTAAATACACCAATAAACGGCTGTCGCAAAGTCGCTTTATTCAACAGTGGATGGCATCACAAAAGTTGACCTCGGAACAGTTTTGTACTCAACTGGTCGCCAAAAGTGAAAATAACTTTATGTATTTGCGCTATGTGTTGAATGATATACATAATGGGGTGTATAATGGTAAAACTTTGGCAAGTTTACCGATTGGCTTGTGGGGGTATTATAAGCACCACTGGCAGATGCTGAGGATTAACCACAAATCCTTACCTATGGCGCAAATTCGTGCTATTTATGTATTATCAAAAGTGCGCGAACCTGTGTCTTGTCGTTTGCTGGCTAAGTTGACAGGAGTGGAAGAATCGGTGCTATCTACATTCCTGGAACAATGGGATCAATTTTTGCAGGTGCAAATTATTGACAACGAAACTCGATATAGTATTTACCACGGGTCTTTTCATGATTTCCTGGAAAAGCAATCGGCTGATTCTGGTGTGAATCTTGAAGAACTTAAACGTGGTATTGTGGAGAATTTAGCGAAGGGAGCGCCTTTATGACCCAAAATCTGGCAAATTGGCTGACTGAACAGTTACCAGAAGACCGTCTCCATGTGTTACGACACCAACCTATTTATCTGGCGGAAATTAAGGATATAAAACGCTTGGTTGATTGGTTAATGGATTTTGGCTTTTTGGAACAAAAGTTAGCCAATGTGGGGATCGCGGCGATAATTGATGATTATGATTTAGCCTTACCTTTAGTGTCCCCAGGTCAGCAACGGGTTTTCCAATTGATTCAAAAGTCTTTGTTGATGTCTTCTCATATCCTGGAGGAAAATAACGACCAGTTGGCGGAACAGTTGATGGGACGGCTACTGTATTTCTCGGAAGAGGGGATTAAGGGTTTTATTGAACAGGTGAAACAATACCAGCAGCGGTCTTGGTTTTGTCCGCTGTTTCCCTGTTTTGATTCCCCTGATGGGGTGCTGATTCGGACTTTGGAGGGTCATGAAGACTCGGTGAATGCGGTGGCGATTACTCCTGATGGTAGGGCTGGTGTGTCGGCTTCGGGAGATACTACTCTAAAGTTGTGGAATTTGAAGACGGGACGGGTAGTGCGATCGCTTCAGGGTCATACTTGTAGGGTCTTGGCTTTGGCGATTAGCCCTAGCGGTAAGCGGGCGGTTTCGGGATCCTATGATAACACTATCAAAATGTGGGATTTACGGACGGGTGAAGAGTTGCGATCGCTTGTCGGTCATGGGGATTGGGTGACAGCGGTGGCGATTACTCCGGACGGTAAACGCGCTCTGTCAGGCTCAAAAGATACTACTATCAGGCTGTGGGATTTGGTGACGGGGGAGGAAATACGAACTTTTACCGGTCACGGGGATTTGGTGGCGGCGGTGGCGATTACTCCGGACGGTAAACGCGCTCTGTCGGCTTCTTTTGATAAGACTCTCAAACTCTGGGATTTACAAACCGGGGAAGAGTTGCGATCGCTTGTCGGTCATGAAGGTTCAGTTTGGGCGGTGGCAATTACTCCGGACGGGAAACGCGCTCTGTCGGGGTCCTTTGACCAAACTCTAAAACTCTGGGATCTACAAACCGGGAAAGAGTTGCGATCGTTTGTCGGTCATGAAGACTCGGTGAATGCGGTGGCGATTACTCCGGACGGAGAAAGGGCTTTGTCGGGGTCTTTTGATAAGACTCTCAAACTCTGGGATTTACAAACCGGGGAAGAGTTGCGATCTTTTATGGGTCATTGTCGTTGGGTGTGGGATGTGGCGATCACTCCAGACGGTACGCAAGCACTATCGGGTTCTTTTGATAAGACCCTCAAACTCTGGGATTTGGGTACGGAAGAGGAGTTAGATTGTTTCCACGGTCATAGTCATGCTATCTCTGCGGTAGCAATTACCCCTGATGATAGGTTTGCTCTGTCGGGTTCCTATGATGAAACTCTCAAGTTGTGGGATTTGCGGACAGGACAGGAGTTGCGCTGCTTGGTGGGTCACAGTGATTGGGTCAGGACGGTAGCCATTACCCCAGACGGTAAACGGGCTTTATCTGGGTCGGAAGATACTACTCTCAAGCTGTGGGATTTGGAGTCGGGACAAGAATTATATTCTTTGAATGGTCATACTGACCCGGTTAGGGCGGTGGCGATTAGCCGTGATGGTCGGTGGGCGCTTTCGGGGTCGGAGGATAACACCCTGAAACTTTGGGATATGATCACTCTCAAGGAAATTCGGTCTTTTAGCGGTCATGATGATTCCGTTTCAGCGGTGGCGATTAGCTGTGATGGTAGGTGGGCGCTTTCGGGGTCGGAGGATAACACCCTTAAACTCTGGGATTTACAAACTGGACTGGAAGTGCGATCGCTTGTTGGTCATCGCCGCTGGGTTGATGCGTTGGCGATTACCCCAGACGGTAAACAGGCTCTGTCCGGTTCCTTTGATGATACTCTCAAGTTATGGGATTTGCTCACCGGGCGAGAAGTGCGATCGCTTGTCGGTCATCGGCGATCGGTTAATGCTGTGGCGATTACCCCAGACGCTAAACGGGCTGTGTCCGGTTCTTTTGACGATACCCTCCTGTTATGGAATTTGAACACCGGAACCGTCCTCGCTAAGTTCATCACTTCTTCTGCTGTCCGATGCTGTGCGATCGCTTCTGATGGCCGTACAGTGGTCGCTGGTGATGGCGGCGGACAAATGTATTTTTTGAGTATTCAGGGCTGAAACCTCCACCCCCCCTAAACTACCACCCCTTTAGGTTTTTCTGTGTTGAACAAAAAATCAAGCGTATAGCCATATCACCCCCACAGTCTCATCATAGCTGGGGGCTGATGATTTGTCAACCCCCTACCCCCAAAATCAGGCGATTTTTTTGAGGTGTTGAACAAAAAATCATCTAGCCCAAAATCATTTAATAGAAGCCATATTTTTAGGGATTCTTTTAGGAGGTGATACGCGCCGCCGTTTGGGTTTAAAAGGATTTTTCAGCCAGTTTTGGAAACCATCAACATAGGTAAACCAGACGGGAACGACAATCAAAGTTAAGAGGGTAGATGTAGTCATTCCACCAATAACAGCGATCGCCATAGGACTGCGTACCTGAGAACCTGCGCCCCATTCCAAAGCAATAGGTAACATACCAGCGATGGTAGAAAAAGTGGTCATCAAAATAGGTCTCAGTCGGGAGCAGCCAGCTTCTAGGACTGCATTAAATCGAGACATTCCCATCTGTTGATTAGCCATAGAACAATCGACCAAAAGGATGGCATTTTTAGTTACCAAACCCATCAACAAGACAATACCGATGAGAGCAAATAAGCCCAACTCTTTTTGAGTAATCATCAAGGCTAGTAATGCGCCGCCGAGGGACAGAGGTAAAGCCATCAAAATGGTAACGGGGATAATAAAGTTGTTGTAAAGCAATACGAGGATGGCATAAATCCCCAAGACAGCTAAACCCAAAGCGGAGAGAAAGCGGGTGAAGACATCAATCATAATTCTAGCATCACCTTCGGACTGCTGTTGTACATCAGGCGGTAGAGGGTTCATAGCTGGTAAAGCCTGTACCTGTGCGAGAGCATCACCCAAGGAAAGACCTTCTAAATTAGCCTCCAATTGTACTTGTCGGGAACGGAAATAGCGGTCAATAGTAGCGGGACCGCTACCGATAGTAATATCAGCGACCGCAGAGAGGGGAACTAATCGACCATCCTGGGTAGGTATGCGTAAATTTTCGATCGCATCAAAATTGTTGCGAAACTCCTCAGCCAATTGTACTCGGATAGGAATTTGGCGATCGGGTAAGTCAAACTTAGCCAAATTGGACTGATTATCACCCAAGGTAGCTAATAAAGCGGTACGAGCGATCGCCTGTACAGAAACGCCCAAATCTCCAGCCCTTCTAGGGTCAGGACGAATCAAGATTTCGGGTCTGACCAAACTAGCGCTAGAGGTAACTTCTACGAGTCCGGGAATTGACCGCATTTGTCTTTCCAAAGCATTAGCAGTTTCTAACAAAGAATCGGGGTTATCACCACTCAGAACAATAGATAAATCTTTCCCGCCGCCACCTGCACCTTGGGACTGAAAGCTAATTCTCGCGCCAGGAATTTGAGTAAAACGGGTTCGCATTTGTGCTTCAAATTCCGCCTGGGATAGGTCCCGTTCATCGGAGGGGACTAAATTTACAGACAGGGTAGCTCGGTTAACTTCTACGACACCTTCCCCACGATTTCCCAAGACTGCTAAAACGTTGTCAACGGCGGGATTTTCGGCTAAGAGTGCGATCGCTTCCTGGGTGGTAGTTTGCAATTCAGCTAAAGTAGAACCGGGTGGTAATTCCAGGGAAATGGTACTTAATCCAGTATCTCCACTATTAAATAAGCCTCTGGGGATGAGGGGAACTAATTGTAAACTCGCGACAAAAAAGGCGATCGCTAATAATAGGGTAGTGATGCGGTGTCGCAAAGACCAACCCAAAAGGCTGCGATAGGGAGAGAAGCGCCGCCGGGTGTGATTAGTGTCAGTTTTGGGAGGTGTTGATTTTTGTTGAAGTAACCTAGCGCCCAATAGGGGAGTCATGGTACAGGCGACCAGGGTAGAAAACATGGTAGAGGTGGCGACTGTGACCCCAAAGGGTTGGAAAAACTGACCGGGAACTCCTCCCATAAAAGCGACCGGAAGGAAGACAGCGACAATGGTGGCGGTGGTAGCGACTACGGCTAATCCAATTTCGCGGGAAGCATCAATAGCAGCTTTAAAAGGAGGTTTACCCATCTCAACGTGCTGATCTATATTTTCCATCATACAGATAGCATCATCTACTAGGTTTCCCATGGCTAAAGCTAGGGCTAATAGAGTCATCCCATTGAGGGTATAATCGAACAGGCGCATCACCAGGAAGGTGGGTAAAATCGATAAAGGTAAGGCGATCGCGGTAATTAAAGTGGGTCGCCAGTTTCGCAAAAATATACCGACCACCACAACGGTTAAAATGGAACCGATAACTAAAGCATCCACTGAGGCTTGATAGGACTCGCGAATAGAGTTAGCCCTGGTAACAATTAGTTCTAGGTTAATGTCTTCTGGGAGTGTCTTTTGTAGGTCTACCACCCGATTGCGAATACCTTGTTCTACAGATACTAGGGTGCTTCCGGTACTACGGAGGACAGAAAAGGCGACGACGGGAGTACCCATTTGACTGTTAGAGTCGAGGGGAAAGTCAGCAAATTTGGCGACTTGGCGGACTTCTGCTAAACCATCGGTAACCGTGCCAATACTGGACAGGGGAACTGAGTTACCATTGGGGAGTATAATTGGATAGTCTCTTAATGCTTCGACGGTTTGGGCGCTTCCGAGGGTGCGGATACTTTTTTCACTACCGCCTACTTGCGATCGCCCTCCGGGAAGGTTAATATTAAAGGCACGAATTTGGTCGTTAACTTGGGTAGTGGTAAGGCCCAGACCCTGAATGCGATCGGGGTGAAGTTCGATGCAAATTTCTCGGTCAACTCCTCCGATTCGCTGAATTTGGGCGACACCGGGAACGTTAAGTAAAGCGCGGCTAATGTTGCGATCGACAAGATCGCTAAGTTCTTCTACTGAGCGAGTGGGTGATGTTACTGCGTAGGTCATAATCGACCCGCCCGCAAATCGGAGACGCTGTACAATGGGGTCGTTAATATCTTGGGGTAGGCTTTGGCGAATTTGGGCGATCGCATTACGGACATCATTAGTAGCGCGATCGCTATCGGTTCCCAAAACAAAACTCACCGTAGTGGTAGATACTCCGTCTCTGACGGTAGAGGTAAGTTGGTCAATATTTCCTAATCCGGCGATCGCATCTTCCACCGGTTTAGTTACCTGATTTTCCAATTCATTAGGACCCGCTCCCGGTTGTGTAACTGTCACCGTAACAGCCGGAATATCTATATTAGGAGTATCATCAATTCCCAGTTGAAAAAAAGACATCACCCCCACCAGAGTCAGAATCAAAAACAGCACCAAAGTGGGAACAGGTTGTCGAATCGACCATTCGGAAAGATTAAAACTATTTTTAGCCATAATTTATTAATTGACAGTCATCTAATATAATCGGTTTTGGTTGCCAAGAGGGAAAGGCTTTAATAGCTTTATTTCTCCCGTGGATGTTAAAGGTATAGGTCTAGGGGAGAGTAGACTATTGTACGCCAGCCAATGTATCCACCACAGAATGTGTGTGCATTGACTGGAGATAGAAATGCGATCGTCCCCAGCACCTAGTCTAGCATTTGCAGATAACAATGGGGAAAGTGTCCGGCCATGTTAAAATGATAAGTCGGCTTGACTATGACTAAACTTGACCACTTCTAAAACACTTGTCAGGTGTGGGAGTGGTTTTTGTGGTTTAGTGGCTGTGATGTGTATATCTACCAATTAGCTTAATTATGACTGATGCGATTCGCTTTCTTATGTGTCCCCCAGATCACTATGATGTAGATTATGTGATCAACCCCTGGATGGAGGGTAATATTCATAAATCATCCTACGCGCGCGCTGTAGAACAATGGCAGAAACTTCACCATACCATTAAAGATCATGCGATCGTCGATCTAGTGCAACCAGAGAAAGGTTGGCCAGATATGGTGTTCACAGCTAACGCCGGACTTGTCTTAGATAAAACTGTTGTTCTCAGTCGGTTCTACCATAAAGAACGCCAAGGAGAGGAACCCTATTTTAAGGCGTGGTTTGAAAGCCAAGGATTTACCGTCCACGAACTCCCCAAAGATCTCCCTTTTGAAGGCGCAGGAGATGCTTTATTAGACCGTGAAGGGCGCTATTTATGGGCGGGATATGGTTTCCGGTCTGAACTCGACTCTCACTCCCTGTTGGCGGAATGGTTGAATATAGAAGTCCTATCCCTGCGATTAATGGACGATCGCTTCTATCACCTCGACACCTGCTTTTGTCCTTTAACCGGGGGTTATTTGCTGTACTATCCCCCAGCTTTTGATTCCTATTCAAATCGTCTCATTGAACTGCGAGTTCCCCCAGAAAAGCGCATTGCTATTGATGAACCAGACGCGGTTAATTTCGCCTGTAACGCCGTCAATATTAACCAGACGGTGATTATGAACAAAATCAGCGATAACCTGAAATCAAGGCTATCTGAAGCCGGATTTAATGTCGTTGAAACTCCCCTGACCGAATTTCTGAAAGCTGGAGGGGCGGCGAAATGTTTAACTCTGCGGGTAACTGAACCCATTATTGAGGATCGCCATGCTGCGACCCAACTCGAAAGCCGCACAGTCTGTTTACAGGGTCACTTGTTAGATGCAGGTTTAATTAACCGCGCCTTAGATCTAGTCGTCGAAGGTGGCGGTAGCTTCCAAGTCCAGAATTTTAATCTAGGAGAACAGCGCCAAAGTACCTCTAGCGCCCAAATTAAAATCTCAGCCCCCTCTCATGAGGTCATGGAAGAGATTATGAGTCAACTTATTGATATCGGCGCGTTTTCTCTACAAGAGGATGTTCAAGATGCGAAACTGGAAACTGTCCATCAGCATGGTGTCAGTCCCGATGATTTCTATGTGACTACCATTTATCCCACAGAAGTACGCATCGCCGGTGAGTGGGTCAGAGTTCAAAATCAGCGCATGGATGGTGCGATCGCTGTTACCGAAGGACCCTCAGGACCGATCGCCCGTTGTAAATTGTTGCGAGATCTCGAAGTTGGCGAAAAAGTAGTTGTCGATGTTATGGGTATCCGCACTATCCGCAAAGCTGAATCTCGTGAACAGCGTAATAATCAGGAATTTGGCTTTATGTCGGCGGGGGTTTCTAGTGAACGGCGCGTAGAATTGATCGTCGAACAGGTAGCCTGGGAAATGCGCCAAATTCGCGATCGCGGTGGTAAAGTCGTCGTCACTGCTGGTCCTGTGGTTATTCACACTGGCGGCTCTCAGCATTTGTCTCGTCTCATTCGCGAGGGTTATGTCCAGGCTTTATTGGGCGGAAATGCGATCGCTGTTCATGATATTGAACAGTCCATGATGGGAACTTCTCTCGGTGTCGATATGAAACAGGGAGTCGCCGTCAAAGGAGGACACCGCCATCATCTCAAAGTGATTAATACTATTCGGCGCTGCGGTAGCATTGCTAGTGCTGTCCGACAGGGAGTAATCACCAGTGGTATTATGTATGAGTGTGTCCGCAATGATGTTCCCTTCTCCCTGGCGGGTTCCATCCGCGATGATGGCCCTCTACCTGATACCCAGATGGATTTAATTCAAGCACAGCAGCACTATAGCCAGTTGCTACAAGATACCGACATGATTCTGATGCTCTCTACCATGCTCCATTCTATCGGTGTCGGCAATATGACTCCATCTGGGGTTAAAATGGTTTGTGTGGATATTAACCCGGCTGTGGTAACTAAGTTAAGCGATCGCGGTTCCGTTGAGTCTGTGGGTGTCGTCACTGATGTGGGGCTGTTCCTCAGCTTGTTAGTCAAACAACTTGACCGGTTGACCAGTCGCTATGATGCCAAAACTGCCGTCTAACCATCCATAATTACACCATGCCACAAGTCTCCCCCGATCTAATCATCGGGGAGCATGATTTAATCTCAAATTAGGTTAACATTTGACGGCAATACGGTATAATACCAAGTATGGTGCGAGACCTTCGGGTATGAAATAGAGCTGAAATGGGCGAAATAACTACCCGGTGAGGACTTCAACCCCTTGGTTGATTGGGTCGCATCCCTGGCCATCCCATAACACAGCCTGATTTTTGGGCCCCCCTTCGAGACTTCCAATATGGTT
>NZ_JARPLU010000162.1:0-10352 GCF_032349615.1 Limnospira sp. PMC 1279.21
TAGACGCTTCACCTTGGCAACCATATTGGAAGTCTCGAAGGTGGGCCAAAAAATCAGGCTGTGTTATGGGATGGTCAGGGATGCGACCCAATCAACCAAGGGGTTGAAGTCCTCACCGGGTAGTTATTTCGCCCATTTCAGCTCTATTTCATACCCGAAGGTCTCGCACCCATACTTGGTATGGTAGCGCATCGCCCTAATTGGTTCAACTAATCTGCGATTAAATTAAGCTCTCCCGGACTCTCAACTTAGCGAGTTAGGTTGGCCCAGTCCACGCTAACATTTTCGAGAATCAGTGAGGAGTTATAGATCTGTAGGATAATCAACAGAAACACGAAGAATAACCCCATAAAAACCCCCATCAGGGGAGTAGTACCCCAACCGGGGGCAACCTTACCATATTCTGAGTTAAGGGGTCTGAGTCGATCGCCTAACCAAGTTCTTTGTGCCATAAGTCACCTTATCAATGGGTTGAACAGCAAATTTTAATGTTTCGTAATATTATATAAGAACAAGGCTCATAATTGAATCAAATCTCATGGAACCTGCAATAGCTCTTAACATTTCCCTAGCTGCTACCGTAGTAGCGATCGCTGCCTATGCCATTTATACCGCCTTCGGTCCTCCTTCAGAAGAACTCAGTGACCCCTTTGAGGATCACGAAGACTAATTGAGGCAGCAGCATTCCGAGTATAAACCACTGTAGCCCGGTCCGTTGATAGTGCAAGATCTGATAGGATCGAGACTCTACAACCTTTTAGACAAGACCAGTATGGGCAACACATTTGGGCATTTATTTAGGATCACCACCTTCGGTGAATCCCACGGTGGGGGGGTTGGAGTCATCATCGATGGCTGTCCTCCCCGCCTCTCCCTGGACATCTCAGAAATCCAACAGGAATTAGATCGTCGCCGACCCGGACAAAGCAAAATTACCACCCCTCGCAAAGAAAGCGACACCTGCGAAATCCTCAGTGGGGTATTTGAAGGGCAAACCCTAGGAACCCCGATCATGATCATGGTCAAAAATAAAGACACCCGTCCCCAGGATTATGATGAGATGGCGAAAAAATATCGCCCCTCCCATGCCGATGCCACCTATGATGCTAAATATGGGATTCGCAATTGGCAAGGCGGCGGTAGGTCTTCCGCTCGTGAAACTATTGGTAGAGTAGCAGCAGGTGCTATAGCTAAAAAAATCCTTAAACAGGTCGCCAATGTTGAAATCATCGGTTATGTCACACGCATCAAAGACCTAGAAGCAGCGATCGATCCGGCAACGGTTACCCTTGAGCAAGTCGAAAGCAATATAGTCCGCTGTCCTCACCCCGACAGGGCGCAACAGATGATTCAACTAATTGAAGACATCAGAGACCAGGGGGACTCCATTGGTGGGGTAGTCGAATGCGTAGTTCGTAACGCTCCTACTGGACTAGGTTCGCCAGTATTCGATAAACTAGAAGCAGACCTAGCCAAAGCTGTCATGTCCCTACCCGCTAGTAAGGGTTTTGAAATCGGCTCTGGTTTTGCTGGTACTCTGCTCACAGGTAGTCAACATAATGATGAATTTTATATTGATGACACTGGAGCCGTCCGCACCCTGAGCAATCGTTCCGGCGGTGTCCAGGGGGGAATTTCTAACGGAGAACTGATAATTTTGCGAGTTGCCTTCAAACCAACTGCTACAATTCGTAAAGAACAGAAAACTGTCACCCGTGAGGGCTCCGAAACCACTCTGGCAGCAAAAGGACGACATGATCCTTGTGTTTTGCCCAGAGCGGTTCCTATGGTAGAAGCAATGGTTGCCTTGGTACTCTGTGACCATCTATTGCGCCATCACGGTCAGTGTAGAACTTTACATCCTGAAGATTAAAACATGGAAACCATCACACCATCTTCTGTGTTGGCAACTGGTCGAGATAACCCAGACTCCTGTGATCAAAATCCCGATGATTTTGTGGTGGAGTTTTGGGGAGTTCGCGGCAGTATCCCCACCCCAGGAAAAGACACTATCCGCTATGGCGGGAATACCTCTTGTTTGGAAATGCGTATTGCCGGAAAAAGGCTGATTTTTGACGGTGGTACTGGGTTGCGGTCCTTGGGTGATTCCCTAGTCGCACAAATGCCTATGGAAGCCTATATGTTTTTTACCCATTACCACTGGGATCATATCCAGGGTTTCCCCCTGTTTACTCCGGCTTTTACCCCAGGGAACTGCTTTCATATCTATGGCACTATCCCCCCAGATGGAGAATCGATGAAAAAGCATTTCATCGATCGCGTACTTCATCCCAACTCCCCCATTCCCCTGAGTGGGTTACAGGCAGATCTGAGGTTTTATGAATTGAAACCGGGGGATACTATGATGCTTGATGATATCAAGATTGAAACCGGACAACTTAATCACCCTAATACGGCTATGGGGTATCGTGTTACTTGGCAAGGACGAACTGTGGTCTACTGTTCCGATACAGAACATTTGCCTGATGGGTTGGATGAGAATGTGCTGGAATTGGCTCAGGGGGCTGATATCCTTATTTATGATGCTATGTATACTGATGAGGAATATCATAATCCTAAATCTCCCAAGGTGGGTTGGGGACATTCAACCTGGCAAGAAGCAGTCAAAATCGCTGAGGCGGCGGATGTGGCACGGGTGGTGATTTTTCATCATGACCCTAGCCACTCAGATGATTTCCTTGACCAAATTGAACATGAAGTTCAGGCGGTTTTTCCCAAGGCAATTATGGCTCGTGAAAGGTTGATTTTGCCTGTGGCTAGTTAGCGATCGCTTTCCATAGTCTCGGAGTTAGTCTCGGAGTTAAACATTTCCAACAATCGCTCAAATTGGAAGTTTTCCACAATGCTGGTTAAGGCTTCAGCTAAATCTGAATGCTCTGGGGGCATTTGTTTGATCAAAGATAAGATCATCAGATCATTTCCTAATTGAGCAGCATAGTGGATTTGCTCTAACCATTCTGCTGGCATCATGGCGAAGGTTTCTGGATTTATGGCTAAATGGTCATGGTTTTTAGGTGCGGAAGTAGCTACCGCTGTAGAGGCGATCGCATTCGGTTCATCAATTTGGTATTTGACCCCCAAATATTTGGTCAGGGTTTCTAACACTTGTTCCCGCCGAAATGGCTTACTAATAAAGTCATCACACCCGGCATTAATGCAGTTTTGTCTTTGTTCCGTAAAGGCACTGGCTGTAATGGCAATAATCACCGGAAGACTATCAACTTCAGCCTGTTTGATATATTGGGTTGCCTCAAACCCATCTATCACTGGCATATGCATATCCATAAAAATTAAGTGCGGATGCCACTGTTGCCAAACTGCGATCGCTTCCTGTCCATTTTCCGCTTCCTGAACCTCAAAACCCACATCCTGCAATAGTGTAGTTAGTAATAACCGATTAACTGGGTTATCTTCCACCACCAAAATTCGATAGTCTTCTTGTCCCCGTGCTAACCGACAAGCCTGATTTAATTTACTTTCGGATTCATCAACCATCTGGTCGGCCACACCCACAGGAATTTGGAAACTAAAACAACTACCCTCACCCGGTTTACTACTTACCTTAATTTCACCCCCCATTAAGTTAACAAATCTCTGAGATATCACTAATCCTAGACCCGTTCCCTGTTGCGATTCTCGACCCGCTTTGGTTTGCTTAAATGCCTGGAATAGGTCATTAATTTCCTCTGATGCAATACCGCATCCAGTATCTATAATCTCAAACAGCAAGTAGGTATTACTCACCCAATCCTCATCAGATAAACCTAGGTCTTCATCAACTCCACCAACTGACACCCTTAAACTAACTTCCCCGTCCTGGGTAAACTTAATAGCATTACTAATTAAATTAACCAAAACTTGGCGCAATTTACTTTCATCAGTCCTCACGAATTTCGGCACCGACTCTTCCACCTGAAAATTGAGAGTTAATCCCTTCGACTCAGCCTTGAGTTGTAACATCACTTGAATGGCTGGCAAACAGCGTTTAATGTCAAACTCAGTCGGGTTACAAGTAATCCGTCCCGCCTCAATTTTTGACATCTCTAAGACATCATTAATTAACTCTAGTAAATGTTGACCACTTTGATTGACAATTTTAATATATTCTTGATGTTTAGCTGCTAAAGTGCGATCGCGTTGTAGCAATTGAGTAAAGCCTAAAATTGCATTAAGGGGAGTGCGAAGTTCATGACTCATATTAGCCAAAAACTCACTTTTAGCGCGGTTAGCCACATTAGCAGCATCCGCAACCCGCTTCAACTCCGCCGCCTGTTGCTGAGTTTGTGCGAACAATTCCGCCTGTTTCACAGCCACCCCCAACTGATTAGCAATTTGACTAACCACCTTAGATTCTGCCGCTTTCCATTCTCGAGGACCATCATTTTGATACACACACAATAATCCCCAAAGTTGATATCCTTGAAAAATCGGACTAATAATATATGACCGGATTTGAAATTGTTCTAAAAATCGCAGGTAGCAATCCGAAAAATCAGCCTTGTAAATGTCTTCAATACAACAACAACTCTTTGACCGTGAGTAAAAACCTCCCTGGGTTTCTTGTAAGTAAGTATCCTCAATTAATTCGTGGGAAGAACCTAGCTTTTTAACAATACAATTTTCTTCATCTACCGTATTCTGTGTAGTCACTTCTTCTCCCTTATTTGCGGTCAGAATTTTCCGCCATCCCGGACTCACAGACTCTTTGATGATTACCCCACTCCAGTCAGAATTGAACCGATAAATTAGGGCGCGATCTACTTCAATTACCTGACGCAATTCATTAACCGTCGCCTGAAAAATCACCTCCAAATTTAAACTTTGTCGCATTTGTGAAATCACGCGATTAATAGCTCTCTCTTGGTCTGCCATAAGTTGCATAGCTATTTCTGTAGCCATACGCTCCTGAATTTGATTTTCTAGGGCAATATTAATATTTTTGAGAGCTGATGTCCGTTCCTCAACCCTCACTTCTAGATCTTCATAGGCTTTATTTTTCGCTTCTTCTGCCCATTTTCTTTGTAGTTCTGTAGCTGCCCTCGATGCGAAAATACTCAGGACAGCGTGTGCTAATTCATCTTGGACTAAAGGTTTCACGTCTAAGATAGATAAAATCCCGATCGCTTTCTGATTTTGAGCCATTAATGGAATGCCTAAATAACTGTGAGCATTCAAGTGTTGAAAATATTTATTGTCGGGAAAAGTTTGTTGTAAATTGTCTGGATAAAAGCAAACTTCTTGAGTATCCAAAACTATCCGACAAGGACTATTTTGTAATTCATATTCACCATGATCGGCAAAATTATCCTGAGACCAAAAAGCCAGATTTCGTAATTTTATCGGTTCCTGATCGCTGACAATTTCCGTCACCAATACATAGGGTATATCTAAACATCTAGCCAGGTTCTGCGCTAAAGCCGGGAAAAAATCCGCCCCAGTTACTGATGCCGTACCCATCACAATTGCCCGCAAAATTTCCTCGGTTTTTTCTCTCTCTTGAATCTGCTTTTTCAGCTCATTATTAACCGCTTCTAATTTTTCAGGAGTTTTTAATGACAAAAAATAGGGTAATATTTTCAGTAACACTAGGGCTGTATATACCGAGACTAAAGCAGTTATGGCTCGTTCAAATCCCGACCACCAATAATTAGGAAACCACAGAGTCCAAATGTCGAAACCATGACCAATACCGCAGAGAATAATAAACGCACTAAATAGCTTAAAAATATTTAAAAATGGCAGATCATTGCGTTTATTGACGAAGTAAATTAGCATCGCCGGAATTGAGAAATAGGCAATGACAATTAACCCGTCACTGATGACATGAAGTGCCACCAAGGAAGGTTGCCACAGGTAACAATGACCGTGAGCTATATAAAAATTGGGTTTCCAAAAATACTCCAATAACTCTGGCACTGTTCTCTTCTCCGAAACAAGCTGCTCAAATTAGACGGCAAAACTTTATAGTATGCCAATGCTACCTTTAATATGTACCTAATATGTACTTAATATGTACCTATAATATTGTAGCGTTGATGAACGACCAGCCTTGATAGATCATCTTTAAACTACTAATTTTCCCAGCCGCCAATATCAAAAAACACTTTGATTGAGAAATTCCAGATAAGACTGGCTAAGTTCCTTTACCGCTAACTCATAGAGTTTTTTGCCATGGTCAGGGGTAGCTAGACTGGGGTCTGAACCCATGCGACCGTCGGGATAGTTATGGCGAAAGTTAGCGGCACCATAGATGGGATGACCTTTAGCAACATTAGGGTTGAGGGATGCTTTTTTAATGGACTCTGGATATAGGTACTGGGTAACTGCGACCTCGCTGGGGGTAGCGTGGGAACCTTCACTCTGCCCATAAAGTTCTTTAGCTAGTTTATACACTGATGGACACATAAACCAGTTACCAACCCGGCAACGAATGCGATCGCTATTTGCTAAGTTAAGATCAGCTAAGTGGGCATAGGTTTCCGAAAAGGCAGCTTTGAGGGTGGCAATATTCCCCCCATGACCGTTAATAAAGAAAAATGTCGTAAACCCACTTTTTGCCAAAAATGTGATATAATCCTTGATTACCCTAATCAAGGTACTAGGTTGTAAACTGATGGTTCCTGGAAAAGCAGTATGGTGGAGTGCCATACCCACATTTAACGTAGGACCGACTAAGGCTTGGGTAGCCTCCCCGACCCCTTTAGCGATCGCTTCAGCACAAATGGCATCAGTGCCAATTAACCCCGTCGGTCCGTGTTGTTCAGTTGATCCAATCGGTAGGATAATCCCTGTAGACTGCTGGAGGTAAGCCTCCACTTCCGGCCATGTGCTTAGGTGTAACAGCATTTATTTGTGTATTTTTATAAATTTATTAGACACTAGCAACACCATTTTAACCAAATCCCATAGCTTAACCAAAACATTACTTTTCCTTTACCTAAAGTTAACCCATCTCAAATACGATGGAACATAGCTCCACTAATGATCCACGAACATTCAACAACACCGGGCAGATTGGGGGTGGAAACTAATGTTTAACAACCTGGCCATTAAGCCAGAGTCAGAGACAAGTGAGGTGCTTGCGGGTCGGGTCAACCCCGACCATAAGGTTGTCATTGTCAGACACTCACAACTCCTCAAACTCATAAATAATGGAGAACATACCTTTGTCGGATGGATGGTGATAGATTAATTTTCCTCAAAACTAGCCAACTTGGGGGTTAATCTTCTAAGTTTTGACAAACATCATCATTCACCCAGGAATAAATACTTATGTTTTCCCCAGATTTGAGTAAGAAGTCTTACCGCTCAGATGTCATAGATAATGGACATATCTTGTTGCTGGAAAATGAGGAGCCGTGGCGGGATATATTATCCATTGCTTTGGAAGAACAAGGCTATAAAATCATGATTGCCCAAGACAGCCGAGATGCCCTGCCTTCTATTTCCAATACAGGAGCAGTTACCGGAGAGTTTCCCTTTAGCCTTCTCATTCTAGATGCAACCAATGGTTTAGATCTGTGTCGTATGTTACGGCATCATGGTCAATCTGTGCCAATTTTGATTATTGGCAACAAAGAAAACGCCAACAATTGTGCATTTTATTTAGAAGCAGGGGCGGATGATTACCTGACCAAACCCTTCAGTATCCGTGAATTTATCGCTCGGTGTCGTGCGTTAATCCGTCGCCAAAGAATAGGGAAATTTCCAGGACCTGTGATGCTTCAATATAAAGATATCATCCTATATCAAGAAGAATGTCGGGTGATAGTTCGGGGTGAGGAAGTTCAACTCTCACCTAAACAGTTTCGTTTGCTAGAGTTATTTTTGAGTTATCCCCGTCGAGTTTGGTCTCGTGAACAACTTTTAGATGTAATTTGGGGTACAGATTTTGTGGGGGATAGTAAAACTGTGGATGTTCATATTCGCTGGTTGCGAGAAAAGTTAGAAGTTGAACCCAGTAAACCAGAATATATCATTACAGTTAGAGGGTTTGGTTATCGGTTTGGTTAAAATTATCCAAGGTTTGAGAAATAGGCAGATTTATGGCTTCTTGTAATCGTCGGGATTTTTTGCTGTTTATTACTGCGGGTATGGGGGCGGCGGCTTTGAAAGGCTGTGAGCAACCATATCGGAGCAATTTTCTGGGTTCATCAACTACAGAAACACCCTCGTTTGCCCCTAGTTTTAAATCGGTCAAAGGTCCTATGCCTTTACCGACCTATGAGCAAATCAGCGGTGCAGACCATCAAGCTATATCCCGAAAATATGGTAAGTACGAGGTAATTGATGATTTGGTACTTCCCGAAGGGTTTACCTATGATGTAATCGCCAGTTGGGGAGACCCGGTGGGTGATTCTCGGTGTGGGTATAACAATGATTATCTGTCCTTTGTACAAACTGGTGAAAATCAAGGTTTTTTGACTGTTAACTTTGAGTATATTAGCGGTACCTGGGGACAAAATTACGAGGAAGTGATAGGGATATCCTTACCTATTGCGGTGGTTAAACAGGCTTTAGAGGCTGCCCAAAGCCAGAGTATTGATGCTTTTTCTTTGCCGGGAAAAGACCCTCTCAGACAAGCAATTCTGGAGATTTCTAAAGAAGGGTTAATCGATATGGGAATGGGGGTAATTTCCCTCGGTCGAGATAGTGAGGGGAAATGGGTACGGACTTACTCATCTGTCGATCGCCGCATTACCGGAATTTCTGGTTGGACTGATGGACGCTATCTCAAGGCTACAGGTCCAGCGGTGGCAGTTTTTCGCCAGAGGGGACGGGGTTATCACGATCGCCTCGGAGATAAAATTATTGGCACTTTCGCTAACTGTGCGGGGGGAACAACCCCTTGGGGAACAGTATTAAGTGCCGAGGAAAACTTCCAGAGTTTTGTCACCGAATCAGTACATCCCGATGGTACATCTTTTTCCCCTTCAGAGACTCCCTTTTCTACCACCAGGGGTCTGGGTAACGTCTTAGGACTAGCTGGGAACAAATATGGTTGGATTGTAGAAGTGAATCCAGCCGACCCGGAAGATTATGGGACTAAACATACTTGGCTGGGTCGGTATCGCCATGAAGCCGTTGGTGTCAGGGTAACAGCCGGAAAACCTCTAGCCTTCTATTCGGGATGCGATCGCCGTAGTGGACATTTATATAAATTTGTCAGTAGTGACCGGGTAATTGATCCAAGCGATCGCCAAAATTCTCGGCTATTGACCAGCGGAATGCTATACGCCGCCAAATTGTACCCAGACGGAACCGGAAAATGGATTCCTATGGCTGCTAAAACAGCCGTTAACCCCGATCCAGCCAGTGTTCATATAGGGGGAGCCATAGCCTTACCATTGCGCCCAGAAGGGGGCAGTTTTGTGGCTACCACAGATGAAGAAGTCGAAGCCTTTAAGAAACAGTACAAAACCTTGGGAGATTTGTATTTAGGCGACTCGCAAACCCAACAGGGTGCTATCCTGGTTGATGCCCATTTAGCAGCTAGTGCCGCCGGGGCTACTTGTTGCGCCCGTCCAGAAGATACTATGATTGCTGGTGATGGTTCCTTATATATAGCATTCACCTCTGGAGGTGGCGATCGCAATGGTGAGGGACCAGATGGGCGGATTTTTCAAGGTCCAGGGGGAGTTATTCCCCATGACCCAGGATGGATAGTTCGTCTGATTGAGGATAATGGAGATCCGGACGCGCTGAGATTTCGGTGGGAAATGTGGGCAGCGGGTGGCGAAATTTTCCAAGGTGGGTTAGGATTTTGCAATCCAGATAATTTGGAGTTTGATAGCCAAGGTAATCTGTGGATGGTCACAGATATTAGCACTGGCTCTCAAAACAAATCCGTCCCCCCAGGTCGGGTAAATCAAGCCGGAGAACCCTTAGCATCGAGAGATTTAATGGGTATATATGGCAATAACTCCCTGTGGTGTTTACCAACCACCCCACCAGATGCGGGTCAAGCCTATCTGTTTGCGATCGGACCCATGGAATGTGAATTGTGCGGACCATTTTTTAGCCCCGATCAGCAAACTCTATTTGTGGCAGTACAACATCCGGGAGAGTATAATGGTAAGCGCCAAAATATGGCATCCCAATTTCGTGAGTTTGCCATGACTGGTCTGGATGGTCAGGAGTTTATCCAAACCCGTGAGGTTCCCATCGGCTCTAACTGGCCAGGTAAAAACCCCACAGACCCCCCCAAGCCCTCTATTGTGGCAATCCGTAGACAAAATTTGGGTGCGATCGTTTAATGTAATCACCTACTGTTAGGATGTCAGCACCCCCGGCTGAAGCACGGGGGCTTCGTGCCCCCCTTTCAGGTAGCC
>NZ_JARPLU010000163.1:0-10157 GCF_032349615.1 Limnospira sp. PMC 1279.21
GCTGAGTCTGAGCCTGTAGCTTTGGTTGCACCTCAAATCGGCTAATTGATAGCTTAGATTAAATCAAGCGCCTCCCAGCCGGGGGGCGCTTTTTGTTTGTTTAAACTTCACCTAGCCAAAAAAACCACCCGGTTTTTGACTCGAAGGTTAAGATACAGAAACCGGGTGATTTTTAAGTTTTTTGGGTTTATAGTTCTAACCTAGGTTCTCCTCAACTTGTCTCAGAATAGAAAATAAAACCGTAATGCTACGATCCGCGTAGTTCATTAGTTTTTGCATAATGCTGGAAAATGTTTCAGAAGAATTGTGAATTGAACAATTGCTAGGCTGAGGAGCCTCTAAATATGAGTTAGTGCTTTCACTTGTGGTCATAATTAAAGTGCTGTTCTCAGCCTTATTCTGTTTAGTGATTGAGTAACTCTCATGCGGACACTATAGCATAAGTATTGCCAAAAGCGCCCAAATTCCCGACCAAATATATCTAAAGTAGTACATCAAAGCCCTATCAATCATGAATCTCGCCATTAGGCATGATCGCGCCATGTAGGTTTACCCCAATGGTATTAGCACTACTAAACTCAGCACGAGTTAAGTAGGCATAGCTAAGGTTAGCATTTCGCAAATTTGTCCGACCAAGAGAAGCATCGGTTAAATCAGCCTGAGTCAAATTAGCCGAACTTAAATTAGTCCGATTTAGTTCCGCCCGTACCAAATTCGCCCGGCTTAGGTTAGCATGACTGAGATTAGCATTACTGAGATTAGCATCTGGTAAAATTGAGTCGCACAATTCCACCCTAGGCATTTGGGCGTTAGTCAAGATGGCTCGCTCTAGTTTTACCTTAACCATGCGGGAACCAATTAAATTAGCACCACTTAAATTAACTTCTGTTAAAATCGCCCCTTGTAAATTGGTTTCGGAAAGGTTAGTCTGGTTGAGAATCGCGCCACGCAGTACACATTCAGTTAAATTAGCCCCCGTTAGGTTAGCGCGAGTTAAATCAGCCCCGGTGAGATTAACCCCCTGTAAATCGGTACCTCTTAAATCTGCGCCTCGTAAATTTACACTCTCATAAATACGCCTTTCATAACGCATATTTGCACCCCGTAGACAAGCACCCCTTAAATCTGCACCTTGCAAATTAGCACCGCGTAAATCTGCTTGAATTAGGTTAGCATCAACTAATGTGGCTAGGGTTAAATTAGCTTTTCTCAGGTCGGCTGCTTGCAGGATAGTACCATGAAAATCAGCGTCGGTTAGTTGAGCGCCACTTAAATTAGCTCGTGATAGGTTAGCTCCTCCTAATCTGGCTTTTTCTAAATTTGCCCTAGTTAGGTTAACTCCATTAAGATAGGCTAACACAAAATTGGCTCCTTGAAAATCACCGCCACTTAAATTGGCTCCAATTAGGTCAGCATTACTTAGTTCAGCATTGCGGAGGTTAACCCCTCGAAACAATTTTTCTCCACTTCGATATTGATTTAAGAAAGTCCGCTCATCCATCCATCTTCATCCTTGTACTTTGGCTGTTAATTTATTCGGAATTATCAATTATTAACTATGGTTTACATAGTTGATTTTTTGAGCCCAAATAAAAGACTGATCACCTGGCTTACGGAAGTAAATTTTGACAATGTTAATAGATTGTAGTTGTAGGGATAGTAACTTTTTGTGGATAAACTGGGTGGTTGATTCGGGCGCGAAACTGTGCTGGGATTCGAGAATTAGATGCAAACACTGATTTTTAGATTGAGCTAAAACGTGGATACCTTTGGATTTTACTAAGTGATTGAGGAAGGATGCGATCGCTTTAGGATTACCCTGTTTAGCTAGTTCTAGCACCTGATTAGTACCCCCGGAATCTGATATCTGAGTAGGTGTTGGTAACGGGTCAGTAATCTCTGATTTGGCTGCGGTTTGTTGGCGTTCTGTCGTTTCGGATTGATCAACTATTTCTTCTAGTTGTAGGATTTGTTCTTGTACTTGAGCAATGAAGTCTTTAAGCACCTCATACTTAAATTTTAATTGCTGCTCAATATCATAGCTAATCATTCTGCCATCTAGTTGGTCTTCTAAGGTCTGTAAGGTATTAGCGATCGATGTTATGGCTTCGGTAACTCCTTGGCTAACTCGCTTGTGAATATCATCTTTTAGCCCCAAACGTTCCTGAATAATATTGGACTTGGAACGGTTACCGGATGACTCTGGTACTAATTGACTATTTGATAGGGGTTGACCGGAATCTGTGGGAATTGGTACAGTTTGTAATCCTGATATTTCGGGGATGTTTGATTGGGTTACATTGGCGGGGGTTGATACTTGAATAGTCTGGCTTTCGTTCAAATCAATTCCCTGAGTTTTAGCTATTTCTGATAATTGTTGATCCTGACTATAATGGGAGTCTGGTAATTCCTGAAAAGAGCTATAATTAAATGATGGCTTACCATAACAAAGACGCATGGCTTCAATTAAAATTGTGGCGACTTGAGCATCTTCATCAGAATCCTCTAAGTAAGCGACCATTTTTTTTAGATAAACTTTCAAATCTTCAAAGTTAGGGAACATTTGAAAGAGTTGTTCAATCAGGTTGTCTAACTCGATTGATTTGAGTTGTAGCCAGTCGCGATCGCTAAATGTAAACTCATTTTCTAAGACGGAAAATATCAATATCTTCACCCTTAATGGGTTGGCAGTCTGCATGATCTTGAAACGAATATCAAAGATATTATCTAGTTTTTTGGGGGGAGGATTGTGGTTAAAGTTTTCTGGATTAACTGACCAATCAAGTTGAGAGTGAGGACGGTCTGACGACTGATAGGAAGTCATAACCATCTCAGTAGAAGATTCCTGATCTCCCTCAAGGTACAATCTCCCAACTTGACTCAATACCAGATTAACAATAACTGTATATTCTGTTTTTTTGTTAATTTTAGATAAAATTTTATTCAAAATACTATTAAGTCGTTCAAGGCTTTGGGTACTCCAGTACAAAGATTGCACTAAATCCCGCATAGGAGTATTTTCTATGACTGCTGAATCACTCTCCCATTTACCATGGGTAGCACAAATCATAATTTTTTTGATGCGAAACACCTCATCACTGGTATCCAAGTTTTGCACAACATCATCCAGGATCGATTTGGCTGGCATTTTTGCCTCCTACAAATTATTGATAAATAAACAGTTATTTTGTGATAGTGCGAGCCCACACATTCGCCAAATTAATCATTCATCTACAGGTAATATATATCTGGGTAGATATTGCCTGTATCTCAGCCTGGTAAAGTAGGATTATTAATCAATAATTTCGCCAAAGTTAACCAAGCCAACCGGAATTATTTGAGTTGATTTTACGGAATATATAAACACCCAATAATCATCATGATAGAGCATTTCAAACTCGGCTCTATCTACAATGTTGTACCTGTTCACACATTGTAGGTCATTTATTGTATAATGGTTAATCATTCTCATTCAGCCATTTAGATTACCCCCCCAGAACTGATGGCGGACTTTGATGCGATCGCACGCTTAGTGCGATATTGGTGGCGTAGGCTGCGTCAGACCCCGGCTATATCAATCATAATCGGATAGTTTTCGGTTGACACAGCCCATGGTAGCCTGTTAGCTGGTTACCAACGATAGGTGCTGATCCTACCCAAAGCCTCAACTAAGATCGCCAAGTTTTAGCACTTTTGGGACAATCCCTAGCTCCGATCGCATATTATCACCCAGGACACTACCACTTCCCTGAAGGTAGTTTACCTATAATTATGCGAGTAGCGATCGCTTCAGAGGTGCGATCGCCGTCAAGCCCCCATGAGTAAATACTCATATAGTCATCTCCGGGACTGTCCAAAGGTTGCGGTTAGCCACCCATGAAACCATCTCCGAGCCAATTGTGATTTCTGATGAATTTCAGGAATCAAGCCAGATCGCCTTGTAGTGAGGTCTAGCATCGCGTTAAGTCAAGGAAACTCAGATGATGTGGAAATATTTGATATTTTTGGCTCCTATCGTTTTAACCGGTTGTCAGGTGGATTTTTCATCTGTCCTGGAAGATATACCAGGGTGGCGAAGCAGCGATCGCGCTCCTTTGATGATGAAAGCGATCGCCTTGGGACAGCAGACATATTATCAAAATCAAGGTTATTTTGCCAGTTCCCTTCACGGTCTATCTGGTAATTTAAATCTGGAAACCGATAGTTATCAATACGCCATTAGAACCGAAGGCGAAACGGCTCAAACCGTCTTCATAACAGCCACAGCCAAAACCGATGACCTGCGTAGTTATAGTGGTGTCATGACAGTAGGAAAAAACGACGGAGGGGTGGTCTTGATGGCGAACCTGTGCCAAACGGACACACCATCTAAAGTACCCCCCTTATTATCCTCAACCCCTGTACCTAGTCAAGGATTAAAATGTCCTCCCGGATCTAGTCCAGTACGCTAATCTAGGCAGTTACCGGAACAAAATCCACATCATCTGTGCCGTCTGTTTCCCCTTGACCAGAAGTGATTTTTTCGCCATTAACCTCGATCGCAAATTCAGTTTGATCCAAACCAGTCAAGTTATAATCAGTCTTCTCGCTGGTGTATCCAACACTAGCGATCATCTTCCGTCCGGCATCAGTGTATTTAAACGCCAACATTTGATTTTTAGACTTATCATTATCATAAGTCCAAACCACCATATACTCTTCCCCGTGATAGGAGAAAACCTTAGAAGGACGGGTAGGAACATAGCGACCGGGGGCACCAAAAGCCGCATCAAGGAATTCCTGAAGTGAATCATCCTGAACCACAGCATAGCTAACTTGTTCAGCCGGAAGTTCTTCTTCCTCGACATCATCTTCAGTTTCGTCAACCACTTCTTCTTTATTGCGATTGCGGAAATAATCGACAGCCATCTTAGTACCAATAGCACCGACGGTAGCAATTCCGGCCCCAGCGAGAATTTTACGCAGTCTACTCATATATTTTCCTCATTGACGAATTGGCGAGTTTTAGTCTTGGGGATATATTCCACTCTCCGTTACAATTTTAACAGATTGTTGTTAATAGCAAAATATGCCAAAAGATGATAATATTCCTGCGCTTGGGGGGTTGACAAAAAACATCAAATGATATCCGGGAGATGGATTCAAGGATAAATTAATATTTGATTAACCCAGATAACTTGGAGCATCAGCATAAATATAGGTGATAGGAGACCATTGCTGAGTCCCCTAACCCAGAAACCAGATGGCTGTAGTCGGCCCTCAGTCCTCCAGGGCCAGCGACGTGAAGGAAGGCCCGAAAAGATGGCTAGATATTGATGATACAATTCAGCTATTATGTATAAAATACTTCAGACATCTAATAATTTCTGGGTGTTTAAATATGGCAATGTGGTTAATTATGATGATTGCCACCAGAGATTGCCGGGGCTGCATCACTTGATATAATAGCTAAAGACCAGGTAATTTTAGCAACTTTTAAACTATCATTATCACCATGAAAAGATTATGCCCACTGATGATTACTATAGAATCTTAGAGGTTGCCCCCCATTCCAGTCAAACCGATATCAAAAAATCCTATCGGAGATTAGCCAAAAAATTCCATCCAGACAGTCAGGAAGAAACAGCCAATCACGATACAATTATTCGGATTAATCAAGCCTATGAAGTGCTGAGTGATCCCCAGAAACGCCAGAATTATGACCGCAGCCTAAGCCGCCCCAACCGACCAGGTAAACCTAAGCCACAAGGGCGGTCTAAAGATTTTGATCTAGACCAATGGTTGCAGGAAGTCTATAGACCTGTGAATCAAAATATTGACCGAATTTTTCAACCCTTTAAACAAGAAATAGATAACTTATCCGGCGACCCCTTTGATGATGAATTAATGGCAGATTTCCAAGCATATATTGAAACCTGTAGAGATATCCTAGCTGAAAGCCAAACTCGATTTCGTTCGGCTCCCAACCCGGCGAATATTGCGGGAGTGGCGGCGCATCTTTATTACTGTCTGAATCATATTGGTGATGGTATTGAAGAATTAAATATGTTTACCCTAAACTATGACGAATCCTATCTACACGCGGGCCAGGAATTTTTCCGCATTGCCGATCGCTTACGTCAAGAAGCCCAAGACCAAATCCATAAATTCCTTTAACCAGTCCTTTAACCAGAGAGCGATCGCCATAATTTCTTGAGCAGATCATCATACCATCGGGATCGAGGTTGAAAAAAATTCCGAAACCGACTACATTAGTTAACAGAACTTAACAAGCAAAAATTAACCTGCATTTATGCAATGCCTGATCACCCGTCGCGCCCAGTTTTCAGCCAGTCACCGTTACTGGTTGCCAGAACTGAGCGAAGCCGAAAATTTTGCCAAATTTGGACAAACAGCCCGCGCCCCCGGTCACGGTCATAATTATGTCCTGTATGTTTCAATGGTGGGGGAACTAGACGAATATGGCATGGTACTTAACCTGTCGAACGTCAAACATACCATCAGAAGTGAAGTTACCGAACCCCTAGATTTTTCATTTCTGAATGAAGCATGGCTGGAATTTCAGGACACCCTACCCACCACTGAATTTCTGGCTTATTTAATCTGGCATCGTCTAGCCCCCCATTTACCCCTAACCAACATTCAACTATTTGAACACCCCCAACTTTGGGCAGATTATCAAGGAAACTCCATGGAAGCATATCTAACCATCAGCACCCACTTTAGCGCGGCTCATCGACTAGCTCACCCTCTCCTGAGTGATGAGGATAACTCCAAAATTTATGGCAAATGCGCCCGCCCTCACGGTCACGGACACAATTATCACCTAGAAGTGACTATTCGTGGTCAAATTGACCCCCGGACGGGTATGATTGCGGATTTAGGGGCTGTGCAGAAGGCGATCGATGATTATGTGGTTGAACCCTTCGATCATACTTTCCTCAACAAAGATATCCCCTACTTTGCTAAGGTAGTACCAACGGCTGAAAATATTGCGGTTTATATCCGTGACTTGCTGCAAAATCCCATTGATGAATTAGGAGCGCATCTCCATAAAATCAAGTTGATTGAAAGCCCTAACAATTCCTGTGAGGTATACTGCACAACATCGGAACACCAACCCCATCTCGCCGCCAATCGAGAACCGGTAGCAGTAGGTGTATAAGGGATATCCCAACGGATATCAATTAGCTGAATTTTTCCAGAGACAAAGCAGGTATTTTGCCTGCTTTTTTTGATGTTTATATAAAATCCGAACCCATAGTTTTTCCCGGAGGGTCGGGGCTGCCATTGCTACCTGGAACTTTGATGATGGGTTAGGAACAGGATCTCGTCTTCACCCATCCTGAACTCCCTAGATTATAACTGTCAATTTCCTGACCTGTAAAAATTGGGTTGTAATTATGAACTAGCTAAGACACTCTCCCTGAGTTTAAAGGATATTAAACCGGGGGGGGAGTCACTATTTAGCTATCCGTTATCCATCCCCCTAATCATCAAGCAAGAGTGAGTTATATCCATGAGGCTATCGACCCTAACACTGTTGACTCTGACTGCGCTTGCAGCTAACGAATCGGTAAATCAGGCAACTGCTGCCCCTAATGTAACATCTAGTTATAATCCGGTTTCTGATACGGAAAATTTGGTTGATGAAATTGATATCGAAATTAGCCAAGCTGAACTTACTGCGACTGTTAGCGCCCCGGAAACTTGGAGTCAGCCAGAATTAGCCGAGGATTCATCATTAACAACAGATGAGGTGGTATTTATAGCTTCAGCTTCCCCAGCTTTGTCAGTGGCGAAGGTGAGTCCTTCTGTGGGTACTTCTGAATTTGGCTACACGGTTATATTACTTAATACTTTGCTGTTAATTTCTACTTTGTCGCCCACTTTAACTTTGATGTTTTTCTGGTTAGTGCGGCGCTTGGTGATTCGAGAGTTGGTGACGGAAACTAACAAAAGATTAGATAAGTTTGATGGTTTAGAATCACAACTAAAATCTTCTAATTATCAATCTAAAAAATTGGTTAAAGATTTAGAAATTCAGGTGAGAGTAGCACAAAAGTATATTCAGTTTTTAAGAAAAGAGGTTGAGGCTTCTAAGGCTTCTATTCAAGAACTAGAACATCTGAAGCTACAGTATCTGAGACAGGTACAAGAGATGATGATGGAGCTGCAAAATTATAGAAATCAGACAATGGAACAGGTGGAGCCGCCAGGGGTACCAGTTCCTGCGCCGCCTATGTCTCAACTACCCTCGAAATCTACATCTAATCATCCATTACCTCCTAAGCATCCCCCCACTTCTCAGCCTTTAATTGCGGATGATTTCCTCAAAAAGGGGGAAGCGTTAATTAATGAACGTCAATATAAACAAGCGATCGCAGCTTGCGATCGCGCTTTGGAAATTAACCCTGATTTAGATGAGGCTTGGTATCAAAAGGGTAATGCTTTGGTGCGCCTACAACAATATTCGCAGGCTTTGGAGTGTTATGATCGGGCTTTAAAAATTCAGCCTCAGCGCTCAGATGCTTGGTATAATCGGGGTAATGTTTTGGTGCGGTTAAAACGCTATTCCCCGGCTCTGGAAGCCTATAATCAGGCGTTAAAGATTGAGCCTAATGATTATGCGGTTTGGCACAATCGGGGGGCTTTACTGCGTAAATTTCAGAAGTATGAGCAGGCTTTGGATTCTTATGATCGGGCGATTAGGCTGGAAGCCAATCATTATGAAACTTGGCATAATCGCGGTAATGTTTTAAGTCAATTAAAACGCTATCAGGAAGCTATATCATCTTATGATCGGGCGATTCAAATTAATCCAGGTCAGTTTGATATTTGGGCAAATCGAGGGATGGATTTATGTCATATTCATCAATATTCGGAGGCGCTATCTTGCTATGAACAGGCGATATCTCTGAATTCTAAGGAGCCAGAACTTTGGATTTCTCAGGGGGGAGTTTTAGTAAAATTAGCACGTCATGAAGAGGCTGTGATTTGTTATGATCGGGCGATTAGCCTGAAATCGGATAGCTATGAGGCTTGGATGGGGCGAGGTGAGATTTTAACGGCTTTAAAACAGTATGAACAGGCGCTGGCTAATTGGGATCGGGTGATTGCTTTACAGCCAGATGCTTATCAGGCTTGGTGTCAACGGGGAATCTGTTTAGAGAAAATGGAACAACATGATGATGCGATCGCTTGTTTTGATACGGCGATTGCTTTAAAGCCAGATCATGCGGAAAGTTGGCGACACAGGGGCGCTTTATTGTCCCGACTGAAAAAATATCAGGAGGCGATCGCTTCTTTGGGAAAAGCTATCTCCATTCAAAAGGATTTACGCAACGGCAAAAAATTGGCTAATGCTTCTCAATCGATAGGTGATAATAATGGTTTCTCACCTGTTCCCACCTAATAGATGGAAAGCTGCTGATCATTTGAGATGTTGATGAAGGCGATCGCTCGGTTAAGGTGGCGATCGCCTTAAAATTGGCAACCGTCCACTATTTGGCAAAAAAATCCCCCAGCCGAAGCCAGGGGAAAACCATCAGGGTGCATCTACTTTTTCCTATTCCCGTCACAGATGAAGCACTCCGGGAAATTTGAGAAAAAATTGTGAAAAAAACAAAGTCCCTACAATCCGATGACCGTAGGGACTAGATTATGGGTTGCCAAAAGGTTCTAGGCAATGATAGTGTCCCAATTAACATCAAACACAGCCACCGTTGTATTCTTAACGGATATTTTAATTTTATGAGCCAGTCGCATCAGAACAACAGGTTCCTGAATTAGCGATCGGGAAGATTTCACAGCCTCTGCGATGTCCTTGTTCACGCACTGAATATGCAAAACACCCCACCGCCTATAGACTTTACACTGTCCCAAGGGTCTAAGCTGTTGCAATTCGGCTTCGTTTTCTCGATAGAAATCCCAAATCAGCCGTGTCAACTGTGAAGGTTTTTTCATGATCTTCCTCCGAGAAACACCATCCCCTTGTGGGTGGGTTGGGATAGGAGCAGCAATTGAGCCGGGTTAAATACCCCCGAAATTGCCCATTCGATAGCCATAAGCGTAGATCCTGCGGGGTTGGTAAAGGTTGAACCCTTGCGGGGTGGAGGGGTATGGTTGCCCCTCCATGGAGCTATGGTTGGCTCCGG
>NZ_JARPLU010000164.1:0-10136 GCF_032349615.1 Limnospira sp. PMC 1279.21
TCAGATGATTTCTGAACAGGCTGTAACAGGATTCCTTCTAAATCTGGCTCCCAGAGAGGGAGAGGGACTTTGAGAGGTGATCAGATGATTTCTGAACAGGCTGTAACAGGATTCCTTGGGGTCAAGGGATGAATTGACCTATTATGGGGGCTCTTTGGGGTGCAAAGCATGACTCTAGGGGTCGCAGCCAGGAATATCAGCCAGAATAGATGGCAGTAACAATAGGCGGGTATCTACTTCCGGTCAGCCTAGGGACTGATAGGGTATCAGCTGATTGATATCTGTTGGCCAGCTATGGGTATTCGGTTCCTTCAACCCTACTGGATCTAAAAATCCCCTAAAATTAAGAAACTTATTTGAGTCTACTTTGGATCCACCCCTGTTAAAAAGGAGTATTATACAAATGACCTCAACTTCCCCGGCTACCAACGAAATTCAGACAGAATCTCTGCTGAAACGCTATAATCCCAAGGCTCATAACCATTATAGATTTCAAGATTTTTTTAGCCTGGAATCGTCCACGGGTTCGATCACGGATTGGAATAACTCCCGCAATATCCTCACCAGCGAAGATTTTATTATTGGTCTGGTAGAAGGATTGGAAGAAGAAGTTGGTCCAGCTTCATCAGTGATTATGTACACGATTGGACATCAGTGGGGACTAGAAGATGCGGAATTTTTCCAAAAATGGTTTGAGGAAGAATTTGGCCGTAGTATCCGCAAGTCTAACCTCATGTTCCTGTTAGAAACCTGGTGGTGGCCCTTTACGGCCCAAGGTTGGGGACGATGGGAGGTAGATATGAGCGATCGCCAACATGGCTGCATTTTTATTAACCTATTCGACTCGGCTGTGGCTCGTAGTCTCGGAGATGTGGGAAAACCTGTCTGTCACATCTACGCTGGGCTATTTTCGGGATTTTTTAGCACGCTGGTTAAAAAACCCCTCAGTTGCATTGAACTGCAATGCTACTCGATGGGGGAAACTTACTGTAAATTTCTACTGGGCAACCCCGATCGCATTGATGCAGCAGCATTCTGGCTTAACGAAGGAGCAACAGCCCGCGACATTCAACGGAAATTACAAGATGGAAAGCGAAGATAATGACTGACCAACCCAAGGACTGGCTATCTATTTCTGTTCAGGAATTCTTCAATAATCTTAACTGGCAAGGAACTAGCCAAAGTTCCAGCAGCCCCAATAATACGGGGGGTGAAGACTTAGAAACGTTGAGCATTTCTGTGGCGGAATTTTTTAATCGGTTTGTCTGGGAAGGCACACCAGAAGTGGGAGTCTTCCCCAGCAAATCATCGGTTTCTTTCGCGGAAAATTCGCCAGAAACAGAAAATGATGTCACCATCGACGATCTGGTAAATTTGTTCTAAAACTATAAGTTAATTATCAGGGAAAATCTGACCACATAATCCAACTTCCACATCCATAATTCCTAGGTAAAACTTATGTCCTCAGATGTTAATAGCTTGTTGACTCAAGCTGAAAATCGCTATCTGAAACCTGAAGAACTTCAGGAATTTAAACGCCATACGTCAACTTTGGCTCAAAGACTCAAGATCTACGAATTTTTGCGCGATCGCGAAGCGACGATTTTTGAACCTATTGCGGAAAAATTACAGACGGCTTTTTCTGATGCACAACAGCCTATTGTAGAAAAATCTCTACAACATTGGATTCTGATTATGCGTCATTGTGCCATGGCTATGTTGCTAGATGATACGGAGTACCTAAAAAATAATGTATTGGACTGGCTGAGAGGTTTTGTGAAGACTCGCCAAAGTCAAGCGATTGAAACCAAAATTTATGAACTTTTACAAGGTAAGCTGGAAGAAATGCTCTCTCCTAAAGCTATGATTTACCTGGAAGATTACCTAAATCTAGCGAAAGAAACATTACTGAATCACTCAGATTAGCCTCTACAGACGGGCGATGGCTTATTACTTAGAATAAGGAGAACTACGATGATCGAAATTGATGAACTGCTTAGACAAACTCAACTCCCCGGTAACTACTTCGCATTCAATAGTTACGTTAGGGGTGATTTAGAACTGGGTTTATTAGAAAATCGGCGCGGCGATCGCATTTTAGCCCTACCGGATACCCTAGTCAGAGCGATTTATAAGGGCTTAGAACAAGAAACAGGTCAAGCCGCCCGTCTGGTACTATTTAACTGTGGTCGCTGGTGGGGGAAACACTTTTACGTTAGATTTTGCGAAGAAATCGCCGAATATTACCATCAGCCCCTGGGCAGTATGGAAATGATACAATTTACTCAATGCTTACAACAATGTTGGAAAACTCACGGTTGGGGAACTTTAGAAATAGATGGATCTTATAATCAACAAGGATTTCTGTTGATTAAGACAACTCACTCCCCCTTTAGCCTGGGGGCTCCTGAATGGAAACGGCCGGTTTGCTACCTAGAGGCGGGGTTATTGAGCATATTTTTTAGCCAGTTAACTGGCCGTGATTTGCATTGTGTGCAAACGACTTGTCAATCCCTAGGGGCAGATTATAACTGCTTTATTGTGGGATTGAGCGATCGTCTCAAGGGTGCAGAAGCAATGGTTGATGAAAATCAAGACCATGACACTATTCTCCGGCAACTCTGCCAACAAAAGTCTGGATAACAGAGGGGAGGTTAAACCAGATTGATTTTTGCCCTAACTTATGGATGCCACAGAACTTATCAGTCGATATGCAGAAGGAGAGAGAAACTTTAAAGGAATTAGCCTGCGTGGCATTATCCTCACCACCAGGAACCATCCCGAAAGTAGTAGTATCTCTACCATCGGCGTAGGAGCCTCACAGATCAATAACAGAGCACAACTGATTGGGGCTGATTTTAGTGAAGCCGATCTCAGCGGCGCTCATCTCAGTTTAGCAAATCTAAGTAAAGTCAACCTCAGTGGAGCTAACTTAACTGGGGCTAACCTCAGCGGGTCTAGTCTCAATGGAGCCAATCTACAAGGTGCAACTTTAAGTGGTGTCAACCTAGAATCGGCTCATCTAAATTGGGCTGATTTAACTGAGGCTATTTTTATCAAAACCAATTTGCACAAAGCTGATCTCAGTTCCGCGAATTTAACCAAAAGCAATTTACAATCAGCTAACTTTGTTCGTGCCTATTTAATTAAAGCTAATTTATCTGAGGCGGACTTATTTCAAGCTGATCTAAGTTCTGCTAACCTCAAGGATGTCAACCTTAGCGCCGCCAATCTGAGTGAGTGCAAAATGACTCGCGCTAATCTCATGGGTGCTAACTTGACGGAAGCTGATTTAACTAAAGCTAATCTTGGTCGTGCTAATTTGCGTGGTGCTAACCTGACAGATGCCTATCTCAACTCAGCATCCCTGGTAGAAGCTGATTTGTATCAAGCTAACCTAACTAGAGCCAACCTCAGTAGAGCTAATCTCAGCAAAACCTATTTGCGAGATATCTGTCTTAATGGCGCTCACCTCACTAAGGTTAACCTCAGTGGTGCTGATTTGGGGGGGGTGGACCTGAGCCAAAAATTATTAACTGGGATTAATCTAGCCGGAGCCTATTTGAGTGAAGCTACTTTAGTGGGTGCATTGTTAATGGAAGCTAATCTTAGTGCTGCTAACCTCAGTGGCGCTAATTTGCAAAGTGCTTGCTTGATTCATGCTGACCTAGGCGGCGCTTATCTCGATCGCGTTGATTTAACTGATGCGAACCTTACCGGAGCTAATTTAACTAAGGCTGACCTCCGAGAAGCTAATCTTCGCGCCGCTATTTTGGCGGGGGTTGAACTCAAAGGCGCTCAACTGGCTGGGGCTACCCTCCCCAATGGCAAAGTTTACAAACCATCGACAAAATGATGTTTTTTTGCGAGTAATATACCCTCTCCCTGGTTTCCAGGTTGGGGGAGAGGGGTGGCAATCCTCAAACCCTGTGAAGTGTAAACTTATTTAGCATCTGTAGTACGAGACATATACTCACCAACCTGGAACTGAGTTTCTTTGAGTTGATTAATAATCGAGCGGGTAATCAGTTTACCAGTTTCCACAACTACATCCCCGGTAATAGGATGCAGGAGTTCCTGTTCGGCGCGTCTTCCGATTAAAGACTCCACATCCTCAATAGCATTAATATACATCCCGGAAGGTAGTTCAATGACAATACCCTCTCCGAGAACGTGGGCTTGACAAGCGAGGCGGGATGTTTTTTGGGCGGTAGTAATTACTTCTAGGGTTCTTTGTTCTCGTCGGTTAACTGGCGACAGACTCTCCATGCCATCTTTAATATAAACATGACAGGTGGCGCACATTCCACGACCGCCACATTCTTTCAAGACATGAAGTTCTTTAGAAAGCAAAGCAGATAAAATGTTAGAATTAGTTTTAACCTCCATCTCCTCAGCGATAGGTTCGAGGCGAATAACTTTAGCCATAATGATGTGGTTCAGTCTTGATTGTAATTTAGTTAAAGTATAGCGTTGGGCGCTAGTGTATTGACACTGGACTAAGGGTTTAATTGACAGGGTATCGGGTGTCAGATTTAATTAAATGACCCCTTCCCTGTTGTCTTTCCCCTGGTGGTTACCTTTGACATAGGGACGCTTGGGGTTCAAGGACCCAAATCACATAGGCTGTGGGTACTCTAGTAATAACTGTATTTTCCCCCATGTTGCTCAATTTGGCTATAATCTCAAAGGTTTTGTCAGCGTTGGGGACGGCCCGAAAAAAACTATAATATTCCTGACCGACAGAAATAGCAGGAACAGGTCGTTCCAGATCAGGGACATTAATATGGCAAGATTGATATTGGCTCCTAGATTGTATGATTCTAGTAGGAGCAGGATAATTTGATTGGGAATTGGGTTGAGACTCAATTTTAGATGACATAGTAATCCTGTGAGCTTCGGTTGTATATGAACAAATTCAAAAAGTGGGAGCAGCTTACTGTAAATTCATTTCTATTTTAATTGGATTTGGGGGGACACTAGCTAAAGCTATGCAGCGTTCTAAATATAGAATTTTGGGATTGGTAGGACAAGGACAGTACGGGAAGGTTTATTGCGCGAGCGATCGCCAAAAAGGTAAATTGGTGGCACTCAAGGAATTGAGCCATGAGCGATCGCCAACCAATCAGTTCCTACAAGAACTTTGGTATATCATTAGTTTACAGCATCCTAACATTGCTGCCTGTCTGGGTTTGGAACATATCCAAAACGGGCGCTATCTAGTGATGGACTACTGTGAGGCTGGAACTTTGCGGGGTTTAATTGAGGGTGATCAAACTCTAGGACTCCTCGAAGGTCTACAGATTATAGTAGAGATACTCGAAGGCTTAGACTATGCTCATCAGCGGGGCATAATTCACTGTGATCTTAAACCAGAGAATATACTCCTGACGATAGTTGCTGGTAAATGGCAGCCGAAACTATCTGATTTTGGCATTGCTCGTCGTCTACCCAGTCACCATGATATAGGTTCTTCCAGTCAATCGCCAGGGGGTTCTCCGGCTTATATGGCCCCGGAAAGGTTTTATGGTATGTACTCGGCTCAATCTGATGTATATGCTATGGGGGTGGTATTGTATGAATTATTAGTAGGCGATCGCCCCTTTCATGGTTTATTTAGTGAACTTATGTGGGCGCACATGAACCATCGAGTTGAACGGCCTACTTTTTTGCCGGAGTGCCTACAAAATATATTACAAAAATCCCTGGAAAAACTGCCAGCCCGCCGTTTTCCGAGCGCCGGCGCTATGGCGGAAAGTTTAAAGGCGGCTATGGCTGATCCATCTGTGCAAGAAATAGGCGATCGCTTAATTCCCTGGTATTTGCCATCACAGATGACCAGAACCGGGGAGGCGGCGGACTCCCTAGACCCGGACAGCAATGCGATCGACTCCCTGGAATTTTATGATCTCCCCCATAAATTCAACAACCCTCCCCCCTCTGACAGCCAACCCCTTCTAGCATCAAATCCGACCCATCTCTACAGTGCCACAGGTAGCAATGTGATCGCCTGGTCCTACACAGAACAACAGTCTCAATCCTTCACCGTATCAGAATCTGTAGTTAGTTTATATCCCATGTCTCATGGGTGTTATATTTTGACCAATAATTATCTCCATTGGTGGCATAACTCCAGTCCTCAGCCAGACTCCCAATCTCTAGGGTTTCTGCCCCAAATCTTTAAAGACACTGGCACAAATATTAAAAAAACTACCCTGAGTATATCCCAGGATGTAGTTCAATCTCATTTGAACTCTTCCCGACAGGCACATCTACTGCCAGAATGGCAACGGGACTATTTAACGATCGCTGTACCTGGTCAACTGCGATTTTACTCTCTCACCAAAGGATTAACTAACCCCCACCATAGCACCGACGATAAGGGTCACTCATCGGTAAAACTCCTAAAAGTGATTTCCGTTTCCACACAAATACTACCTCAATTAACCTTTATTGATGGGCGGCATTTATTGGCTACTTGGTCAAACACTAAACCCTCATCACCGAAAACTATTTTTCAGATGTACAGTCGCCGAGGTGCGCCCATGGGAACCATAAAATTACCCATCAATGTTAACCAAGTATTCGCCACCCCTCATCCTTATACGATCCTGGCTTTATGTCAGCATCAACCCTTAACCCTACTGCAAATCAATCTTAAACCTCTCAGTGTCATTCGTGTGGCTGTAGCATCCCCCCCGACAGCTTTATTTATGGCAGACTGGGGTTATGGTTGGACGATCGAACCTGGAAAAATGCAAATTTTTAATTGGTCAGGTCATCGTTTAGTTGAGTATAACTGTCCTGTCGCTACAGCCTTAGCACCTTGGAAACAAACTGGTTTAGCCTTAGTTCCCTCAACAGGGTACTCTATCAAGGTAGTGGATAGTCTAGGTTTACCTTTACAAGAATTATCGGAGGACATTGATGTCTGATCTAATTATCTATGGCGACGATAGTACCACGGCTAAAAATATGTCGATCGCCCAACAGTTAACTTTAGTGAAAGTTGATGTTTCCCGTCTCAGAGATTTGGGTAAAGGTGTGGGAACAGGCGCTTTAATTAACAGTCTGGAAAAGTTGGTAGAACTGATATTTAGTCTGCGATCGCTAGTTAATGATTCATCATCTGATGCTCTCCTACAGACTAATGCTGAGATTAACTCTGATTCCCTCTCTGTCGCCAGTGAGCCACCTTTGGCCGCCGAAGAACGTCTGATTCCCTACGTTGCCGAGGAACTGGTGGATATTTGGCATCATTTTTTAGAAGGGCAAAAAACCACAGAAAAAAGTTACCCTAAGTCCGGGAATTTATCGGATAAGAGTCCATCGGAAATTGTAACTCTCGGTGATTTGCAAACCCTATTATTGTGGCGCTTAGGCTGTAGTGCTGAAAATATTATGGCGCTGCTAACTGGAATTGAGGTGATGGTAACTTCCCCTCGAGGTACAAGAAAACCAGGGGTTTTGCGACTGGTAGCTAGTTTAATCCTGAAAACTCCCCAGGGTCAATATGATTTAGACCTGGCTACGGGTGAGAGTCCTAAATTTAATTTACATCATAATGCGATCGTGCAGTCTTTTGACTGTGAGTTATGTACTGTTCCTCGTTCAGCCAAGTCTCTGCTTGAGCAGCTTAAAAATATTATTAATCAAGAATTTGAGGCGCTGGATTTATGGAAATCACAATCAATTGCAGTTCTCGAACCTGGATATAATTGGGAACCCGGTCAACTATTATTAGATTTCGGATTTCAATTTTTAGTTAATTATCCTTCGATGCTGTGGAGTAACCATCAGGTTAATGAGGTTAATTATGATCCCATGGAAGGTAGTTACGATTCCGAGGAAATGACCCCATACCTTTTATTGGTAAGTCAACTGAAACTCACTGATATGATGATTTTTAGTCGTTCTTTTCAAGAAAGAATTATTCAGAAAATAGCGGTTCCCCTGGAAAAATTCTGTTTAAGTTATGAGAATTTTGCGGCGGCGGATGAACCGGCTCAATCATCGGTTTCTCATAGTAAAAATCGCCGGGTTTCCTCCCCAGAACCTAAACTATCCCCAGATATATTTAATCGTTTTCTGATTCGCAAAGCCTGGGATTTGGTGGAAGCGATCGCCTCAGAATCTCAAGATAATCGCCAATCATCTCCTTATGGCTATGTGATGATTCCTCAAGTTAGCCTCAGTCAGTTGATCCAATCTCTGATGTGGCATACTGTTAGAGGTTCGGCGGCGATCGCTAGACTTATTGGTGGCATTACTGTCCGCGTTCTCGAACCGGGTAAACTATGGTATAAAGGAACCCTTAGATTAGTGGCGATTTTAAGTGCTGATTTCCCAGGCTATCATTGGGAAATTGATATCGCTACCCGTGAACCTCCCCGGTTGATAGGTACTATATTAGATGAAAGTGCTGTGATTGATTGGCAGCCTGACCAGACTGGAGTTGATAATGGCGGTCTAGCATCGGCGATCGATACTCCCAGTCCCGTACAATGCTTAGGTGGTCAAAGGTTTCAGCAAGTAGGTATCTGTAGCGACGCAATTATTACTCAACTGCGAGATGTGTCGCCGGAATTGGGGATATGGATCGATGGGGTAGAAATTGATTGGGAAGAACCCATGATAACTGAATCAATTTTGCGATCGGGACTCGCACAATTGGTATTAGTTTGGGAGTGGGTTAAGTAGGCGCGGGTTCACGCCCGGTATATCATAGTTACCCCGCCCACCACCATACACCAAAAAATGCCTCCTAGGGGCTTTCTTAGAGCCTATATCCTAGGATAAATCTGATTTTTGATAAAAAAGCTGTCGATGGGTAGGAGTGTCTCTAAATGTATGTATATGCCTTTATTAAGAGTCAATCAATTAGTTGGAAATCCGTTCAGGGAATCTATGAACCAGTAGTGTTACTGGAGGCTGGGGCTTTAGCCGCCGTGGTGGAACCAAACCTACAGGCGGAAAATCTCTCGGCTGACAATGAGGAAGAGTTAATGCGGGCGGTTTTGACCCATGATCGGATTGTGTGTCAGATATTTGAGGAAACTACCGTTTTACCTGTGCGGTTTGGGACTTGTTTTGATTCCGAGGCGAGATTGTGCGAACATCTGACCACAGAGGGCGATCGCTATTTTCGGCAATTAGAAAAATTAACAGGTCGGGCTGAGTACCTACTGGAGGCTATCCCCCAACCATTCAACCAGGAGAAGCCATCTTCTGATACCACCGCGCCGCCAACTAAGGGACGGGACTATTTTTTGCAGAAAAAACGTCTACACCAGCAGCGCCTCAATTTTGAACAGCAACAGGAACAACAGTGGCAGGATTTTATAAATGCGATCGCCAGCAAATATCCCATAGTTCAGGGTAAAGCTACCGAAGACGCAGAACGCATTTATTTACTCATTCCCCGCAGTCAAGAAGTCGCCCTAGTCGAGTGGGTCGCCCAACAGCAACAAAACATCGACCTATGGGAGTTCAGTCTGGGAAATGCCGTTCCCGCCTACCATTTTCTTTAAAAATGTACCCTCTACCCAGACCTCATTGGAGCGCGATAAATTATGAAAGTGCCGAAAACTGCCCCTGATTTGCTACAATCTTCAAGGTTGGTGCGAGACGTTCAGGCATGAAATAGAGCTGCAATGCTCGAAATAACCGCCTGATGGGGATTTCAACTCCCTGGTTGAATATAAGAGGCTCGTCTCTGAACATCCCCATAACTGTTTATATGTCCCGACGCTTGGAGAAATCTGAGCAAGGCAGGGAACTCAAGGTCATAGACAAACTGAGAAATCAGGAAGTAGAGAGTGACGGCGATAGCCACCCCCAGTTTAGGGAATCACAACCCCAGGACTGAAGCGGGGAACGGAAGGCTCCGAGGTGTAACCCAACACCAGAATCGAGACCACTGCTAACCATCCAAGATTAGGGAAACCGAATGTCTGGCTTGAACCACCGTAAAGATTGGGCAGCGAAACAGGTTGAAACGCTGCGCTCAAAAGAGTAAGGGGAAAAGTAGGAGGCTCGGTCCTCAGTACAGGACAAAAAAGCTGAACGTCTTAGCCAAAAGGGAATCTAGCCGAAAATTCTGAAGGGGGCGCTCCGGGCTGAGGTGAAAGTCGAGA
>NZ_JARPLU010000165.1:0-9960 GCF_032349615.1 Limnospira sp. PMC 1279.21
AGTTCTGAAATCCCTCCGGGGAATCCCCGTCGCTTTAGCGCGGGGAGTAGTCAAAGACTCAACTGATAATAGATGCGATCGCGCGGGGGGTGGGTTCCACCACTAATCACATCTAAGGGCGAGAAGATTTATCAACTCGCCCTCTGACTCTGACCACAGTAGCTATGAATCCTAACCGGACAATTTTCGGTATATTTAATTTAAGCCGATTCGTGCTGGCGTCGCCAAGCCGGATGCCAGAGAACCTCTGCAGTTGACCGTTTTTCCACCATTTCCTTAGTAATCACACAGCGGTTAACATCCTTGCGGGAGGGTAACTCATACATTACCTCTAACATTAGTTCTTCCAAAATCCCGCGCAACGCACGAGCCCCTGTTTTACGTCGGTAGGCTTCTTTAGCGATCGCAATTAAAGCATCAGGTTCAAACTCCAAAGAGACATTATCCATTTTCAGCAGTTGTTTATACTGCTTAACCAAAGCATTATGAGGCTCAGTCAAGATTTTCACCAGCGCCTCCTCATCCAGAGGTGAAATCACAGTCAGGACTGGAACCCGACCGATAAACTCAGGAATCAAGCCAAATTTCACCAAATCTTGAGGTTCCACATTTTGGAGAACTTCCGTCGTGTCCACAGATGTTTTCTGCACCTCTTCTCCTGGCTTAACACCTGGTTGAATAAAGCCCAGGGACTTTTTACCCATCCGTTGTTCAACCAGCTTATCGAGACCCACAAAAGCACCGCCGCAGATAAACAGAATCTTGCTCGTATCAATTTGGATAAAATCTTGATAGGGGTGCTTCCTTCCCCCTTGGGGTGGCACATTAACCACAGTTCCTTCTAAGATTTTCAACAGAGCTTGTTGTACCCCTTCCCCAGAAACGTCTCGGGTGATAGAGGTATTTTCACTTTTGCGGGCAATTTTATCAATTTCGTCTATATAGATAATTCCCTGCTGTGCTGCTTCGATATCAAAATCAGCTACCTGTAGCAACCGCAGTAGGATATTTTCTACATCATCTCCCACATAGCCAGCTTCTGTCAGCGTAGTAGCATCAGCCACCGCAAACGGAACATCGAGGAGTTTAGCCAAAGATTCTGCTAGGAGAGTTTTACCACATCCAGTCGGTCCCATTAGTAGAATATTCGATTTCTGTAATTCTACCTGCTCGTCGTTATAGCCTTGTGTTTCGTCAAAGTCTTGATTGCTCATGTTTCCCGCATCTACACTAAGACGCTTGTAGTGGTTGTAGACTGCCACTGATAAGACTTTTTTGGTATTGTTTTGGCCAATGACGTGCTTATCCAGGTACTGTTTGATTTCCACTGGCTTAGGAAGTTCTGTTAGGGGTGTTAGTCTCGGCTGGGAAGGAGATGGTCTAGTTTCTACACCTAGACCCGGTTGTGGTTTATTTCCAGCCCTTTCTGAAAACTCTTCTTCCAGGATTTCATTACAAAGTTCCACACACTCATCGCAGATATAGACCCCGGGGCCTGCGATTAACTTGCGAACTTGTTCCTGAGATTTGCCACAAAAAGAACACCGTAAATGGGAATCATACCTGGACATATTTAACCTTATTGTCGATGGTTTCTAGCTTTTTGGGGGAAAAATCAATCTAAAAATTCAGTTATTTTTCCCCTGTTGGGTTTTCTAGCCGTTTTTTGGTCTACCTTCAACTTAACATTTAATCATGCTAGGGTGGTAGCTAATACTGTTAAAAGATGTTGCTAACTATTTGACCAGCCAACAACCAAGCTCAACAGGGATGGGTTGACAGGTGGGGGTAAATTATGATATATTTTGCAACCCCGATCATCTTTCATGATAACAGAGGTCAATTGAAAAAGCAACCCAGGTCCTGCTCCCAGGGTCAACTCACGCGCTGATTGATAATTAACGATCGCGTAAAACTTTTAATAGAGTCGTCATGGTGTGAGGTAGGGGGGCGATCGCTTCTATTAATTCCCCTGAAGTGGGATGCTGTAGCGTCAGTTTCCAGGCGTGGAGGGCTTGTCCGGGGAGGTTGACTCCCACGGAACGACCTTTTCCATAGACGCGATCGCCCACGATAGGATGACCAATGCTGGCGCTGTGAACGCGAATTTGGTGGGTGCGACCTGTCTCTAGTTCAAATTCTATCAAAGTGTAGTTTCCCAGGCGTTCCTTGACTTTCCAGTGCGTGATAGCGCTACGTCCGCCTTGGTGTTGGGGTACAATTGCCATTTTTTTGCGATCGCTTGGGTGGCGACCTATAGGCTGGTCAATGACACCGGAGGTAGTTTTCGGGACACCATAGATGATCCCTAAATATTGGCGGCGGGCGGTTTTGGCTTGAATTTGCGCTTGTAGGTGTTGGTGGGCGTGGTCAGTTTTGGCGATCGCGATCGCTCCTGTGGTATCTTTATCTAGGCGATGAACTATACCCGGACGCTGTACGCCGCCAATACCAGCTAAGGTTTCACAATGGGCTAATAGGGCGTTGACTAGCGTATCATTTTCGTGTCCTGGGGCGGGATGAACTACCAAGCCAGCCGGTTTATTTATGATGAGTAGTTCTTCATCTTCATAGAGTATATCTAGGGGGATATTAGTAGCCTTTAATTCTAACGGAATGGCTGGCGGGATTTCCACTTGAATGCGATCGCCAATTTGAACTGTAGCCTTTTTAGACGTACAGGGCGAATTATTTACCCAAACATGACCCGACGAAATTAAGGCTTGCAGACGAGACCTAGACAACTGGTGTACCCTTTCTGATAACCACCTATCCAGGCGTTGATTTTCCTCATCTTTATCTTCGCAAATTAATTCAATAACCATAGATGTTTACAATTGACTCTCTGTTTCCACAATAATATCCCATCTTTCTAATGTTGTGCCTAAAATTCGGTCTAATTCAGTTAACGAGTTGAGGTAGTCAATTTTGGCATTTAATTCCGCATTTTGAGCGTTGACTAAATCATCTTGAAACCGGACTAAATCGACTACAGAAGTATTACCCACACCTAGCCTAATCTTTTCTTCCTCATTATTTAGTTCCTGTCTCCTAAATTCTGTCAACTCTTGAGCCAACTCTAATTTTTGATAATTATCCCGAACATCACGCACAGCATTGGCTACATTAATATCAATTTGTTGTCTCTCTTCTAGTAAATCATTTTGGGCTTGTATTAGACTAATACGACGGCGCTCAAACTCTTGTTCTATAGTGCGATCGCCCAATTCTTTGCTAAACACAATTCCCGCCCTTAATTCCGTTCTATCTTCTACAATATTCGGTGAGGGATTATGGCGAATTCCTGTATCCAAGTCAATCTGCCATCGTCGATTATTTTCCGCTATAATTAAAGCGGTTTCTGCCTTTTCTATTTCTAGTTTAGCTTGTAAATAATCCGGTCTATTGACTAAGGCGATTTCTCGAATTTCCTGCAATTCTGGCATTTCTAGTTCATCCAAATCTATTTGGACAGCCACCGGAACAATATCTTGCTCTAAATCCAGAATATTCAATAATGCTAATTGTTGTCTTTTCAGGTTATTTTTAACATCTAAAAGGCTAATTTCATTATTTTTAACTCCGCGTTGGGCGGGAATTAACTCAATAGCCGGAAGACGACCTACATCAATTAAAAATTGAGTATTTTCTACTTGTTGTTGAGAGGAAGCCAAAGACTGCACTTGAATTTTGACCCTTTCCTGGGCTTGGATTAAATTTCGATAAGCTAAAATAACTTGGGTGATTTGGTCAATCAAAGTATTCTTGAGGTTTAAAATATTAATAGCTTCATCAAGGCGAGCAATTTTTATCGACGCTTGATTTACGGCGATTCCACCATCTCTTAAAAGGGGTTGTCGGAAGGATAATTCTAAATTCTGTCTTAATCTATTTTCCGCATTAAAGCTGCTTCCTTGTCTCTCGCCGCGACCTGTCCAGCCCATATTTAACTCTCCCCCTGTGGGAATTTTTATCACCATTTGAGCGCCTAAAACTAACCCTGATGTCATAGAAAGACTTTGTCCCCCCTGCCGAATATCTTGCCATTCAATTGATAAATTGGGGGTAAACTCTGGAGCAAATTTATCCTCCGCTACTTGTAAATCTCGACGCTGTATAATTCTTTCTAGGTACTGGTTTTTAATGTTTCTATTATTGGAAAGAGTGAGAAAAACCACATCTGGTAGGGTTAATTTCACAGCATTATCTTGATTTTCTGGGATAAACTGGGGAATTTCTGGGGAGGGTGTACGTTCATTGGTGGGGGAGTTAATCAGGGGTTGAGATTGGCTAAATTGGGGGGGAATTTCTATGCCATCTAACCAATTATCTAAGCTATTGTTGACGCGGTATTCTGCTGATTTGGGGAGGGTGGCGGCAATGGTTTGTCGGGGTTGGGGGTTAGCGATCGCCTTTTGATTGCTATCTCTTTCTAACGAAGATTCTGGCGAGATAATCTGTAAATTGGGTTCAGTTTGCGAGGGTTCATTTTCTAGTTTGAAGGGAGAGAACCTGGCTATATTCCCCATAATTTGGGGGAGTTTAACCCGAGTTTTTTCTGTCCTATGATTATCTAAATTAATGCTGGGATTGGGTGACGTTTGGGGAAGGTCGGGAGGGGTTAGTAATGGCGTGTTACGGGAGGCGTTAGCTTGGGTAACTGGAGGAGTTTCTAAGCTGACAGCCAGGGTAATACATAAACCTGATGTGGCGATCGCAATTAGTAAAAATCTCAGCCACCAAAGGCGATCGCTCATTGTAGATGGTTCGGGATTTTTATCCATAATTACTGTCCCTTTAATGCTTTCACTGGGTCTAGTTTACTAGCGCGGAGCGCCGGAAAGAACGCCGCCCCTACCCCCACTAATACCGAGGAACTCAGGGCGATTATAGCAGTTTCGTGGTCAAATTCGTATGGTAAGTTAAACTGTTCTGTAACTACTATAGTCGCGCCGTGAACAGTGGCGATCGCTATAGTTCCACCCATTAAACTCAAAATCCCCGCCTCTACAATAAACTGTAGCATAACATCGAGTTGTGTAGCTCCAATAGCTCGTCTTAATCCAATTTCTGGGGTACGTTCAATCACAGAAGCAATCGTCACATTAGCAATTCCCACCCCTCCCACAATTAAAGATATTGCACCTACAACTAGCAACGCTTGGGAAACTGATTCCAGAGTTTTCTGTTGTTCTAAAATATCGTTAATATTTTGCCAACCTCGATATTCTTGGGTGGGAATTCGTTGTTGTAAAAGGGCGATCGCTTGCTGTTGTATTTTATCTATTTCTTCTAGGCGTTCTACTCCCACAGTGATATTATGTAAATGACGCGCTCCCGTCGCCGCCGCGTCTAATGGTAGAGGTATCAGCAATAAACCCTGTTGACCAGACCGTGATGATATTTCTCTAGTTTCAGTAACCCCCACTATGGTATAAGGTCGATTTTGAATATACACTGATTGGTTAATCGGGTCAATATTTCCAAATAATTCAGTTGCCAAAATTTCATCAACGATAACCACAGGTCGATATTGCACAAAGTCAGTTGTATTAAAAAAACGACCTTTAATCATGCGCCTACCAGAGGTTATTTGATATTCCAAAGAAACAGCTAATTTCGATTCTGGATTAACACTGCGATCCTGAAATAAAACCGAATTAATCCACCAAGCACTTCTTTGACCAGCAATGGCAGTTACACCCGTTAACCTACTCTGTAAAAACTCTAAATCACTAAGTGTCAAACCCTGAAATTCTACTCCCCGTCTCCAGGATGGAGATAATCTAATTACTGGCGATTCTCTGGCTGCAATTTGTTTAGCAATTACTGACTCCGAAATATTCCTAACTTGTAGAGTAGCCGTAACTGCTGCTACTCCCATAAATACCCCGATCGCTGACAGAGTAGACCGAAGAGGATTACCCATTAAAGACTGACAACTTAAACCGAATAAATTGAATGTAGATAAACTCATGCTAATCTCCTTTTAAGGCTTGTACTGGTTCAATTTTGCTGGCGCGAATCGCGGGAAATAGGGCTGAACTTACACCAATTATTAGTGATGATGTTAGGGATAATTTAGCGGTATTATAGTCAATTGTATAGGGTAAATTAAATCGTTGACTCACCATAATAGTGACTCCGTGAACTGTGGCTATAGCTAAAATACCAGCCCCTAAACTGATGATAACTACTTCTAGAATAAATTGTAGCATAATCTCAAAACGAGTCGCTCCTATGGCTCGTTTTAAACCGATTTCAGGTGTTCTTTGAATAACTGCAGCAATCGTCACATTAGCGATACCCACCCCACCCACTAATAGGGCGATGATACTGACCACTAATAATGCTTGGGAAATAGATGCTAAAGTTTCTCTTTGTTCTAGAATGTCTGTAATGTTTACCCAATCTCCATATTGTTGAGTGGGTATACGTTTTTGTAAAATAGAAATCGCTTGTGTCTTGATTTGATCAACATTGTCTAAATCTTGAATACCAATCATCAACTCGTCAAGCTGTAAATTTCCGGTAATTGCCATATCTAACGAAAGGGGAATCATTAATAATCCTTGTCTTTGCATCGACGGAAAAATATCTTTGCTTTCAATCACTCCAACAATGGTATAGGGTCGATTTTCAATATAAACTCTTTGATTAATAGGGTCCATATTATCAAATAAATGATTCGCTAATACGTCATCGACAATAGCCACTGATAAATATTGCTCTACATCAGTGGAATTAAAAAAACGTCCCTTGATAATTCTGCGTCCAGAAACTTGCTGATATTCTGGAGTAACAGCAATGGCGACTTCAGGATGTCCCGTGCGGTCTTGAAATTGCACAGAATCTATCCACCAAACAAACCTTAATGTCATCACTTTGGTGATACCTTGTAAATTATTATTAAGAAACTCTACATCATCCATAGTAAAAGATTGTACTTTACCACTTTGATGGTCAGATATCCACAGGTATAAAATCGGAGATTCCCGTTCATTCATCTGTTGTTCAATGACCGCTTCCGAAATATTCCTAACTTGCATAGTTGCTGTGACTACAGCGACTCCCATAAATACCCCGATCGCTGACAGAGTAGACCGGAGAGGATTACCCATTAAAGACTGACAACTTAAACCCAATAAATTAAAGATAGATAAACTCATGGAATTATTTGATGATAATGATTAGGTATAATCCTTAATTAACGATGATAAATTTATTGAGGTTCATGGACAATAACTTTACCTGGTTCTAAGGTTTGGTTAAAGGGAGGCGAAATCACTAAATCTCCTGAATTTAAACCCGAAGTAATTTCTACTTGTAGCAATCCTTCTAGTCCCAGGGTGACAGGCTGCTTTTGAGCCGTATTATTATCGTCTAATACCCATACATAGCGAGAGTCTCTATCTCTTTGGATTAATTCGGTATTCAGCACCACAACATTTTCTCGTTGATTTAAGACAATTTCTACACTAACTGGACTCCCTGGAATTAAACGTCCAGTGGGTCTATCTAATTTAACAGTAGCAAAAACCGACGCTTGTCCTGAACCTGAGTCTTGATTTCCTTCCGACTGTCTGGTGGCGAGATCAACCTGGTCTACTCGTCCTATAAATACTTCAGGATTAGGCCCTATTTCCGTAATCCGGGCTAGTTGATTTTGTCTAACTTGAACAGCGTTAAGGGTTGATAATTGCAGCCTAACGATTTCCTGATTAGGGTCGCCTAATGTGATTAAATCGTGACCGCGATTCAGTCCATCTCCCGCTTTAACATTGATATTAAGTACCACTCCATTAATAGGAGATGTAATCACAAAATTTTGTAATTTCAGTGCTTCCTCTTGATATTCTATTTGTAGGCGTTCTAGTTCACTGAGGCTTTGTCTCAAAGTGGTTTTAGCCTGTCTTAGCCTAATCTCAGACTCTACCACGGGGGAAGTGTTAACTGTAGTAGAAACCGTGATTAATTCCGCTTTAGCTGATGCCAATTCCATTAAGGTAGTATTAAGGTCATGTTTGGCGTTTCTTAACGCGGTGGTTTGCTGACGAACACTTTCTTCTCCCCCTTCAATTTCTTGTTGTGCCACAAATCCTCTTTCCAGTAGTTCTCGGCTGCTGGCTAATTTTTCCTCAGCCGCCGCTAATTCTATCTCCGCCTCTTCCACTTTTTGGCGATTCCGATTAACCTGGGATTCAAGTCTCTGAATTGTTAAATCTTTGACGGCTTTTTTGGAGGCTAATTCTTGCTGATATTGTGCTTGGTCAATTTGTAACTGGCGTTGAGCGGCGGCTAGTTGTTCTTCGGCTTCGGTTACTTCTTGGCGATGGCGTTCTACAGTAATTTCCTGTTTTTGGATTTCTAGCTGTTTTTTCTGTAAAATCGTTTGTTGGTTGGGGTTGCGTAAACTGATAAGTTGTTGACCCTGAGTGACGCGATCGCCTACTTGTACGAAAATATTTTCAACCGCACCATCTTCAGGAGATTTAATGCTACGCTGTCCGCCTAGTTCTAAAATTCCCCCTTCATTAATGCGGTTTTCTACATCTCCGAGTTTTACAGGAATTACCTCGGCAGAAATGGGCGCTGGTGGTCGATTTTGGATGAGATCATAACCCAAAACTCCACCCACTCCGACCACAGCAAAGACGGCGGAACCCACGAGCCATTTGAGACCCCGCTGATAGGCTTGTTTGGCAGGATAATCTACAATAGACACGGTATAAAAGTTGCTATTTCAGCTAACCTATAGTAGTTGGCAATCGCTTTTGAGGTGTTTTCCAGCATCATCGATGTAACCATTAGCTCATCGATAGCCTAATTAAGATATGATAGCAAACTAACACTGTCTGCCCCAAAGAAAACCGGGTTATGTCCCCGACACACTGTAGTATATAGCAGTTAATATAGCCGTTAGGCGTCCTCTCGCGTCAGGTTAACTTGTCCACCAGGAGTAGTCTGAGGGGACTGTGTTATCAGTGGTTAAGGCTCCTACCTGCTTTTTTTGTGATTTTGTTCAACGGGATCAATATGTACAAGAACTTGGACAATGTTCCGCCCATGACCAGCGAAGATATCCCGGAAGCGATTCGAGATACTCCCAACTCCGATCATAGTACCCTTGGTAAGTCTCAGCGATCGCCAAAATTTTGGCAGTGGTTAGCCCTGGGTATAGTGGCCTTTGTAGTGGCTCTCGCCCTTAACTACCAATTTGGGATTTTGGTCGTCGATCGCACCTCTGTTAACCTGTCAGCATCAGAAACAACTGATGCTATGCAACCCCCACCAACAACTAACCCACTACCCACACCATCCGTCATCCCTAACCAAGTTTCCCAACTACCAGTTAACCTTCTGGGACATCTTCCCTATGAGGAAGCCCCCGAGAGTGAACTGAAAAATATTACCGCTGATGGTGTGATCAGGTTACGTCGCGCCGCCGCTTATGCCTTTTTGGACATGACTGATGCAGCCAGAAGAAGCGGAATTATTTTGGTTCCCATATCTGGGTTTCGGGGTTTGGAAGATCAGGAATTTTTGTTTTTTGACATCAAAGCCCAAAGGGGACAAGTCCCCAGTCAACGCGCCCAAGTAAGCGCCCCTCCTGGCTACAGTGAACATCACACCGGCTATGCTATTGATGTGGGCGATGCTAACTTTCCCGATACCGATCTGAGAGAGACTTTTGATCAAACTCCCGCTTTTAAATGGCTAGTCGATAATGCCGCTTTCTATAGTTTTGAGCTATCATTTCCCAAAGATAACCCCCTCGGGGTGAGTTATGAACCGTGGCACTGGCGTTATGTGGGCGATCGCCATAGTTTGGAAACCTTCTATAAAGCGCGGTCTATAGATGTTGCGTCTCCCTCTGACCTAGTGAACGGTGACAATTGATAATAAGTCAGCACCCCCGGCTGAAGCACGGGGGCTTCGTGCCCCCCGCTTTCAGGTAGT
>NZ_JARPLU010000166.1:0-9938 GCF_032349615.1 Limnospira sp. PMC 1279.21
GCTATCGTCGCATTGTCCGGGAACAACCGGAAAAATGTCGCGTAAATGTATCAGTCCCTTGATATCTCTTGATGTAAACATCAGATGATCACAAACAGTCTGGCTTACAGCTAGGCTAATTACTGATTGACTGATTAAACCCCTCCCACGCTCGATGTGTCAACTGTGCCAACATAGCTGAAAATGTATCTTTAAAGGTGGCAGCAGCGATCGGTACTGAAAAATAAAAAATAGGCAGGAAAAATTTTCAGCCTGGGGTATGACTCCCCCATAATGGGGCGGGGAGATCTTTAACCCATTGCGATCGCATCTACAAAAACTGGATAGGCGGATACCTGGGATGGTTCCCCTGTTTTTGCTTAGGTGGGTGTCAAGATGGTGAGAATTTGTGATAGCAGGAAGGAAGAGAAAATAGATGCAAGAAATTGATAAGTCGATATCCTTTGATGGACGGGATATTAGACTCAAGATTGGATTACTAGCGCCGCAGGCGGGGGGAGCCCTGTTAGTAGAATCAGGAGATACATCAGTTCTGGTAACAGCAACTCGTGCAGAAGGAAGACCGGGAATTGATTTCCTGCCCCTATTAGTAGATTATGAGGAAAGACTTTATGCTGGTGGTCGTATCCCCGGCGGATTTCTACGGAGAGAGGGTCGCCCCCCAGATCGCGTTACTCTCACCAGTCGCTTGATTGACCGCCCCCTACGTCCTCTCATTCCCGGTTGGATTAGAGACGATATTCAAATAGTGGCCACCACTTTGTCGATGGATGAGCAAGTACCACCGGATGTTCTGGCGGTAACAGGTGCCTCTGTGGCTGTGTTGTTGGCCAGAATTCCTTTTTATGGACCTATGGCGGCGGTGCGTGTGGGATTAGTGGGAGATGATTTCATTATTAATCCTACCTACAAGGAAATTAGAAACGGTGACCTCGATTTGGTGGTGGCTGGGTCGCCCCAAGGTGTGGTCATGGTGGAGGCGGGGGCTAATGAATTGCCAGAACATGATGTGATTGAGGCGATCGATTTCGGTTATGAGGCGGTCATGGATTTGATTAAAGCCCAAACTGAAATTATGCAGGAATTGGGGATTGAGAACCCGATCGAAGAACCGCCACCAGAAGATCCGACTTTGATAGAATTTATCCAAGAACGGGTTACAGAACCAGTTAAAAAGGTTCTGGGTCAGTTTGAGTTGACCAAAGATGAACGGGATGCTGCTCTTGATGTGATCAAAGAAGAGCAAATTGTCAGTGCGATCGCACTAATGCCAGAAGATGACCCCATTAGCTTGTTCAATACCGAAAATCCTAAAGCGGTGGGGATGATCTTTAAAGACATCACCAAAAAACTCATGCGACAGCAAATCCTCTCCGAGGGAGTGCGGGTTGATGGTCGCAATTTAGACCAGGTGCGTCCGGTGTCCTGTCGGGTGGGATTATTACCAAAACGAGTCCATGGTAGTGGTTTATTTAATCGCGGTCTAACTCAGGTCCTCTCTATTGCTACTCTGGGGACCCCCGGAGATGCTCAAGATCTTGATGACCTCCACCCCCAAGATGAAAAACGCTATATGCACCACTACAATTTCCCTCCCTATTCTGTGGGGGAAACAAGACCTATGCGATCGCCAGGACGTAGAGAAATTGGTCACGGTGCTTTGGCGGAAAGGGCTTTATTGCCTGTGCTACCATCAAAAGAGCAGTTCCCCTATGTGATTCGGATTGTCTCTGAGGTGCTATCCTCTAATGGGTCTACTTCTATGGGGTCCGTTTGTGGGTCCACTCTGGCTTTGATGGATGCTGGGGTTCCCATTGTCAAGCCTGTGAGTGGCGCGGCGATGGGTTTGATTAAAGAAGGGTCGGAAGTTCGTATCCTCACAGATATTCAAGGGATTGAAGACTTTTTGGGAGATATGGATTTTAAAGTCGCAGGTACCGATAGTGGTATCACCGCCCTACAAATGGACATGAAGATTACTGGCTTGTCCTTGGATGTAGTCGCAGATGCGATCGCCAAAGCTAAACCCGCGCGGCTGCATATCCTCGAGAAAATGCTGGAAGTCCTACCCAAACATCGTCCTGACCTGTCTCCCTTCGCACCTCGCCTGCTGACATTGAAAATTGATCCAGACTTAATCGGTCTGGTCATTGGTCCGGGAGGTAAAACCATTAAAGGAATTACCGAAGAAACAGGCGTTAAAATTGACATCGACGATGATGGCACTGTTACCATTGCCTCTACAGACAGCGAAAACGCCGCCCGCGCTTACCAAATTGTTCAGGGTATGACCCGCAAGCTAAACGCCGGAGATGTCTATGTAGGGAAAGTTACCAGGATTATTCCTATTGGTGCTTTTGTGGAAGTTCTACCTGGAAAGGAAGGCATGATTCACATTTCTCAATTAGCAGAATACCGAGTCCCCAAAGTTGAGGATGAGGTGGCTGTTGGAGATGAGGTCATCGTGAAAGTCCGCGAAATTGACCCCAAAGGTCGGATTAACTTAACCCGCCTAAAAATACACCCCGACGAAGCCGCCGCCGCCAAGGCTGCTGCTAGTAGTGGCACTGTGCAATAGTTGACCTAATTGCCCTCTCCACAAGCGTTTCCCCGCAGTAGGGGCGAAAATTGTTCGCCCCTACAATTGTTTATTAATCATCCTCGGAATCTGTGAGGGTTAATTTTACACTATATATGCGCCCACATTTTCCCATGATAATATTGTAGGTCAAGTCTCATCAGATGTCAATAGTCAATCTGGTAATTAACCACAGAGAAGGGTGAGGGGAATAGGGGAGTTATTTGTCCATGATGGACTATTCCCATATCCCCAGTTTTTCTAGTTAAAATTCCGACTCAAAAGCCCCAATATCAATGGTATCGTTGACAATGCGAGGGAATCCGAGACCCCGGCTGTCGAACTCTCCGGGATTAACAAAACCACCAGCAAAGGTATTATTCCCGGCATTAATTGCTGGTGAATTTTCCAAAAGAGCAATAGTTGGGATGAGTCCTCCATTATTAGCCAGGGGAGAGATGAGAGCATCCACAGGGTCATCTGCGCTGCCGATTATATCACCATTTACCCCATCAGTTAAGCCAGAGGCATCACTGCCATCTCCAATCAAATTACCCCCACCACTGTTAAAGGCAAATTCAGGAGCCGCTGCGGCATCAGGACCGAAGGGAGCGGTATTATTAGTAATCAAAGTATTTTGGAGACTAGCACTACCACCAATGTTGCGGACACCGCCACCACTGGCGATCGCTGTATTATCAACAATGGTACTGTTGGTCAAAGTCAGATCAGCAACAGAGTTAAAAATCCCGCCGCCGATTTGAGCCGAGTTATTAGCAATAGTGCTGTTGGTAACATTAACCTCTCCATCAATAATAATGATGCCACCACCATTAACAGCCTGATTATCAGCAATAGTGGAATCGATAACATTCAGAATTCCCGAATTAGCGATCGCCCCTCCATTATTAGCCGCATTGCCTTCAATCAGACTGCGGATAATAGTAACATTCGCATCAGTAGAGACAATAGTGATCGCACCGCCGCGACTACCAGAAGTAGTGCTTACAGAAACGTCTAGGTCAGTTCCAGGTGCCAAACCATTAGCCAACCTTAACCCATCAAAAGTCATCGTCCCCGTATTGACCCTAAACAGGCGAAACTCATCAGTCAAATCCGGATCACGCTGAATCGTCAAATTATTGGCTCCCGGACCGTCAAAATAAATATCTCCATTGAGAGTTGGTAATGCACCCACCAGATTAATTGTTCCTGATTCTGCCTCATCAAGAAAAGTAATTTTTTGTGTGCCACCCAAATTCACAGCATTGATAACCGCCTGTCGCAAAGACCCTTCAATACTGTCAAAATAGGCTTCTTCAGTCGTATCAAGACTATCAGTTAACTGCCTGACCCCAGTACCATTAGCTAGAATAGTTAACGTCCCCTGGTTATCATTTGAGTCAACAATATAAAAATCAGATTCGGCCAAGCGGAAAGTCAAAGACTCATCAGCCTCCGCGTGGTCATCATCAAGCGGCACCAACTCCAGTTCAATTCTACTTTCACCATCAGGAATCGTCACCTGTGCCGTTTCCCCGTCTGTGGGAATCACTTGACCATCAATTTCGAGTTGATAATCTTCCAAAGAAATCCGATTTCCTTCCAGATCCAAAGTTATCTCAAGATCCCCAAAATTATCAGGTTCGCGACTAATCCTCAAGACCGCATTACTAGAGCGAGTGATAGTCGGAGGGTCTTGTTCCCAATCCAGACTAGACTGCACAGCATCGGGAGTAAGCACCTGTAGGGAAACTGTGGCGATATCATCATCGAGAATCGTCAAAACCGTACTAGGATTGATAGTGCCAGCCTGACCTAGGATTTGCTCCTCTCCGTCCACAATCGCCACAAAATTATCATCTAAGTCTAGTTGCAGTGTTCGGTCAGGCTGCACCAGGGTATTACCCAGAATTTCAATAGGAACCCGGGCTTGTGTTTCTCCCTGAGCAAACTGAATTGGTATCACACTACCAACAAAGTCATCTCCTTCAGTGGCTGTAATTCCAGTTAAAACCACATCCACAGAAGAGGGAGAACTCAGATCCCCGGACCGCAACAATTCCACCACCATGGTGGTATTTCGCTCATCCCCCTCTTCCACCTGATATTCAGACTGACCAAAATCATAAGTTGGGGGTGAGTCATTATCGAGAATCAATAAAGTAGCCGTAGGATGAGTGACACCTGCGCGTCCCCTCGGTTCAAAATCCTCAAAAGATAAGATAATCGACTCGGTGGGTTCAGCTATTTCGTCATCAACAATTTCCAGGGGAACCCTAGCGACTTCTTGACCCGGCGCAAACTCCAACCGCACCTCAGTCTCGACAATATCAACTCCCGGCGTAGCTGGATTTTCCGGACCCGGTTGCAAAACCACAGTTACAGATGATGCATTGCTGGCATTACCACCGCGCACCACCACGACAGTCTCAGTTACACCATCATCTTCCGAGACCTCAAAAATACTGCGACTGAAATCATAGGTGGGGATATCATCATCGTCGATAATAATTAATTCAGCGGTGGGGTTCTCCTCGCCTACCAGTTCCCCTTCTGCGGGAACCAAACTTAACCGGAGATTTCGATTAGGTTCAGTCACCAAATTACCCAAAATGGTGATGGGAACAGTTTGGGAAATCTGATCAGGTTGGAAATTAATAGTTATCTCCTCTGGCTCAAAATCTATTCCCGGAACAGCAGTAATACCACTTAACTCAACGGTGACTGAAGATGCTTCCCTAATTCTGCCAATTCTTTCAACAGTCACAACTTCTGTGACGTTGGTATCGGAACCCTCTAGGGTGGTGAACAAACTCTGACTGAACTCATAGCTAAATGGTCCGTCATCATCCAAAATCACTAGGGTAGCCTCGGGGTTCTGGCGGCCTGGTTGTCCCCCCTCAATTTCCCCGGCTGTACTCTCAATAAAGAAGTTGGTAAAGGATAAATTGGCGGTTCTGGTGGGGTCTGGTTCGGTATTGGGAATTAGTTCAATTTGAACGGTGGCGCTGGTTTGTCCCGCGTCGAACATGACTGGGGTGGGATCGGGAGTGGGCTCAAAATCTCGACCAGGTTCAGCAGTAATGGGTGTAATTGCCACATCGACTCGTGAGGGTGCCTCGGTGGCGAAAGAACGCTCAATGGTGACTTCCACAAATTCAGGATTATTAGGATCATCTCCCTCAACACCTATAAAACGACTGTCGCTGAAGTCATATAAAGGGGGACTGGGGGGTGGGTCATCATCTATAATAGTGCCAGTGGCCGTATTCCCTCCGATTTCGGCGATATACAAAAATCCTGAGTCGTCTAAAACGACTTCTATGGTTCTGTCTAGCTGAAAAATATCATTAGCAATGGGGGTGATCAAAAATTGGGTGGTAGTAGCGTTTTGGTCAAATATTGCGGTTCCGCGATCGCCATCAAATCTAACGGCTCCGCTAACTGTGTAGTCTTCCCCTAAAATAGCAGTCCCACCTACGGAAAAATCTACGGCCAAAGGCACTCCCAAAGAATCTGGTGTGCGGGTTAATGTATAAACTAAACTGTTGCCACTATCTTCTTCTACGGCTTCCGGTTCAATAGTGAGGCTCACCTGAGAAGTTGATGGCAGATTTAGCGCCGGTAACTCTGGAATGGGTGTCGGCGTCGGTTCTGGGGGCGGGGGCGGTACTGGTGCGGGTTCATCATCTTGGATGTTAATGATCAACTCATTCCTTTGGCCAATACTGGCTCCCCCAGAGGGATCGGCTAGGGTTAAGGTAACTGGTCTCGGTCCGTCAGGGGTATCGTTATCGACTATAGAAACGGTAAATTCTTTGAAGGTTTCAAAGGGTTCAAAAATTACGGGAATTTCTGCGATCACGTCAGCGGTGCTATCACCAGCTACTACTAGAGTTGCTCCTACTCTATCAAGAGGAGATCCGGTTCTGGTGATGGGGATTTGCAATAATGACTGATTTTCGTCAGCGTTGACGCTATCTTCCCAAAATTCCAAGACTGAGGTAATGCTGGTGATGGATTTGGTAAAGTTGCCACTGTTGAGAATGGTGCTATCTGTGGCTTCTAGTAGCACTAATCTCTCTCTGGTTTGGCGATCGCGAATTAGGGTATCATTCCCCTGCTGTGCAATTTCTAGATCGGCAAATTCCAGACCATTAGCTAAAGCAATTAGGTCAAACCCCGGTCTAAAGTCTGTAATTACATCGGTCTGACCGCCATTGAACCCTACACCAATTACAAATAAATCTGACCCCGCGCCCCCGGTTAAGGTGTTAAAACCACTACCTGTGTAGAGAATATCATTACCGCGATCGCCAAATAGCAGATCATCTCCCTCCCCCCCTATCAGCGTGTCAGACCCCTGACCGCCATAAATAGTGTCGTTTCCTGACCCGCCAACTATAGAGTCATTCCCCGCATTTCCCAGGATGAAATTGTTTCCTTCCCCCCCATAGATAACATCATCCCCTAACTCACCGAATAGGGTATCGTTACCTGGTCCGCCGAACAAATAATCATCCCCCTGTCCACCAAATAGCAAGTTATTGCCTTCACCGGCGAACAGCGTATCATTCCCTTGAAACCCCAAAAGGGTATCGTCCCCTGCTAGACCTTGAATTTCATCATCTTCTGAGGTTCCCAACAGTAAATCCGGGTCTGGAGTGCCAATAATAATGTTTACCATCTTAACGATACCTTTCCTTATAAGTCCTTTTTGCTAACTTGATCAAGTCAGCGCACAATATCACTTGGATTATGGATCATTGCATAATCCACATAATTCCGGATCTAACTAAGCAACTTAGCTATTCTATGCTGCTGTTGCTGTGAGGGTCTCTTGAATTGATTTAAGTTTACCCATAATTTTTTGAATATCAACAATACCAGAGTTTTTGTTTTCTGTTTTCGAGGGGAAGTCCCCAGACTTAACCGTGGGTAACTTCAGATCCTCTGGTCTTGAACATCCGGGATTAGGGTAGATGGGTACAGGGACACAGGGGCGGTCAATGTAACGGTTTGTCACAGAAGCCCATCATAAAGATTAAATATCATTACAAGGTTAGTCAAGTTTGTACATAAGCATGATACTCTCTATGAGTGATTACGAACACCTTAGATTGAGAGACGAGAAACACTTTGAATTTAGATATGGATAGATACCCAGCTTGTTCCCTTCGTCAAGATGTTAGCGAGTATGTGGCTGATCTCCAGCTACACATGACACTACAGGCTCGTAACCTCATCCCTACTTTAACTAAAACCAAAGAAAATGATAGTCGGGAGGAGATGCTTCAGCAAACTCAGGCTTATTTTGAAAAAATAGCTTCTCGTCAGGCTAGTTAACAGCACAACGGTTACACTCAAATAAATGCAGCCCGAAAAACTCGAGTTATCTACTTCTCGACCTCGGGCTTTTTTCGTTTTTCGTTAATAAACAGCCCAACCGCAACGCCGTCTTACCTCAGTTTTTGACCTGGACGAGCCAGGTGGGCACCACTGCCGAGCTTCAAGTTTCCGGGTACAATGCCCGGTATACTGCCACTCGATTCTAAGGGGTTCCCTTGTTTTTAGAGTTATAGATCAAAAAAACATTTTGGCAGTCACCAACGTCACAGCCGGACCTTGTTGCCATTATAGCGCTTTCTCAAAAATTGTCTAGGGGTTAACAATGGATCATGCAAATCCCTCTCTCTCCCCAGAGGGCTGGCCCGTCAATCTGCTCGCCCCCAGGCCAGCAACTCGCGATCTGGGATGGTGCGCTAGAAGGGAGATAGAGAGGGGGTTGACTTTTGCCCCTGGCTTTGCTATTATATTAAATGATGGATACATTTTAACAAACTAAAAATAGCAAAGTTTCAATTATATAAAAGTATGATCTCATGAGTTCCGGTGGCTGTCAATTCTAGGGGCGGCTTGGCGTGAACAATTTTTTAAAATTGCTTAAAAAATCAACAAAGACATCAGAGGATAAATCAACATTTGTAAACAAAATACACAAATTTTGTCTGGTACAGATAAAATAAATATTAAGAGATTATTAGCAGTAGCTTTTATCGTCAGAGGTGCAGCAAATTAAGGCATCTGAATCAGTCGAAACTCAACTAAGCGATCGCCGGAGACTGTTTCAGAACTTGTGTGATGAAAAAGGAGATCCTCAACATGAAAGAAACAGAAATCCTAGAGCGATATCTTAGGGGAGAAAGAGATTTTCGTGGAATCGATTTAACCGCAGCCAACTTGATTGGTGCTAAATTAATCGCGGCTAACCTGTCGGGTTCTAATTTAAAAGAAGCATCCTTAGCTCGCGCTTACCTGGAACGATGCTTTATGTTAGAAGCCAACCTGAATGGGGCTTTTTTGTATGGTACTAACCTTAATTATGCGAAACTGCGAGATAGCTGCTTAATTGAAGCTGATTTAACTAAAGCAGACTTGATCGGCGCGCAACTTCATAAAGCTAACTTAAGGGGAGCAAAACTCAGCGGCGCGGTGATGTCTTGGGTGACACTTTATCGCGCTAATTTACCGGGTGTGAATCTCTGTGGCGCTAATCTTAATGGGATTAATTTGCGATCGGCTAACTTAGAAAAAGCTAACCTAAATTGGGCTAATTTGACGGGAGCGCGACTGAGTGGGGCTAACTTGCGAGGAGCGCAATTAAACGGGGTTAAACTTGAAAAAGCCTTTCTGAATGGCTTAACTTTAGAAGCGATCGACTTTAGTAGTTTAGAACTGAGTGAAATTAAACTCAGTGGCGCTAAAATGGCAGGTGCTAACCTACAGGGGACTAATCTCAAAGATTCCCAAATGCGGTTTATTCGCTTGGATGAAGCTAACCTACAACAGGCTAACCTACAAGGTAGTAATATTCGCGGGGGTCAGTTTATTAAGGCTAATTTGATGAAGGCTGACTTGCAAGAATGCGACTTGAGAAATGCGGATTTGAGCAATACTAACCTGAATTTGGCTAACCTGCGAGGTGCTGACCTCACGGGGGCTAACCTTCGGGGTGCTTACCTTTGGGGTGCTAATTTGGATGGTGCTAACCTTGAAAATGCTGACCTGCGCGATGCTAGTTTCCGCGATGCTACCCTCAATGGCGCTATCCTAAATGGTGCTATCCTAACTGGTGCAATTATGCCAGATGGTCGCATTAGATAATGGAACTCCCCCCTCTCCCAGGGGGGTTGCTTTTTGATTTTGCCTGTGCTACCCCGGAAAGGGTGGGGCGGGTTTATTAATATCCGGGTGGGGGCGGAGAATTGACAGCCGGAGAGGGCGGGTTTATTAAGATAGTCGTAGGGATGGAAAATTGACAGCAGAACCCGCCCCTACAATTAATAATTAATAATTC
>NZ_JARPLU010000167.1:0-9817 GCF_032349615.1 Limnospira sp. PMC 1279.21
GCAAGTCGTGTCGTAGAACAAAGAATCCCCGTGCGTTCACGCCGGGGAGTGTCAATAGTTAACTGTCCGACAAAGATACTCCCCAAAACTGTTGGGTTCAAATTTCGCCTGTTTTCCATCTGAATCTACCCGGAGGCGATCGCGACAATTATAAATCCACTCTCCCTGTGCTACCCCGTCAATACTCAGTTTCGCCCTATATTCCCAATGATATTTGGCGCTGCGTTTAAGGCTAATTATACATATCTGGTGATTATCGATCATTCGACATATCGCCGCCTCTGACACTGGTACTATCATCACTGACAATAAACCAAACCACACTAAACCTAAGACTATCAATCTCATCAAACCACCCTCTTCGAGACTCTCCCTATACCTGTACTCAGGTTAGCGATCACAGGAAAACAGGGGCAGGATTTTTCTGGCATATCAGTTACTCTCAATTCTTAACAAACTTACGAAAATCAAAACTATCCCCAGCTATACATTAGCTAAACTTAACTAAGTCCGCCCATTTTTGCCAAATTTAGTGTTACCTAAGATACGCCTATTGAGTAGAAATTAATAAACTAGCCAAAAAGAGAAACCCGGTTAATCGCCGAGGGTATCCCAGGCTTTGCATCTAGCTGGTCTGACCGCACATCATCGAGGATAGCTATAGTATCATCCGAGGGTTTTACGAGCGTTATATAGCAATTTGCGGCTTATTTATTAATAGTATTAGCCGCTAAGTCAAATAATACAATTATTCAATCCAAGCGGAGCGCACCCGTAGGCAAATCGCCGCCATGTCGCTCAGTAGTAAAGGACTCGATTCTCCCTTCAAAAGAGTTAAAAATCACCCGAATTTCATCATAAGCCACAGCAGTAGAAACCCCTCTAGGTGTCCGACAATTAACCTGAAGTAGCCAGCGAAAACCATCTACATCCTGATAATAACTTTTGCCACAATCAAAGCCAATAAAGCCTTCGATCGCCAATTGATTTAATCCAGCGATACCCATGGGGCTACCAAGTATGGCATCAATAGTATCACGGGTTTCCTGTTGATTTAGCCTGCGCCATACTATATCGCTGCTAGTATTCTGAGCCAGGATGATATCCTCAGAAAAACCAGGGTTGATTTGACCATGAGCCGGACTCGCAAAAGTTGCTAATAATCCCGCCAGCCACAGCATTTTACAGCCTTTCCAAACCGACAAGTAATGTGTAGCAGCCATAATTTTATCTCTCCATAATTGTTGCCAGACTCATCTTATCATCAAAGCAGCAATAGTCGAGGGACAGTTGGGGGAAGTTGGGAAGGGTGAAATAATGAGGATGATATTTGATAGAATTGTGGCGGACACCTTAGTTATCAATAATTTACCAGTGAACTTTCAATCAGTTATTGCCACCCTGAACCAATTTTGGAGCGATCGCGGTTGTTTAATTGCCCAACCCTATGATACCGAAAAAGGGGCAGGAACCATGAGCCATCATACATTTCTACGGGCGATCGGTCCAGAACCTTGGTCTGTGGCGTATATAGAACCCTGTCGCCGCCCTACAGATGGACGTTATGGGGAGAACCCTAACCGCTTTCAACATTATTATCAATATCAGGTACTAATCAAGCCTTCTCCCAACAATATCCAAGAGATTTATTTAGACTCTTTGCGGGTACTAGGAATCAATCCAGAAGACCATGATATTAGGTTTGTCGAGGATAACTGGGAGTCACCCACTTTAGGTGCTTGGGGTGTAGGTTGGGAAGTGTGGTTAGATGGGATGGAAATTACTCAGTTTACCTACTTCCAACAATGTGGAGGAATTGATTGTCGTCCGGTTTGTATTGAAATCACCTATGGATTAGAAAGGCTGGCGATGTATTTGCAAAATGTAGATGCTATTGTCAAAATTGCTTGGACTGATGAGATTAACTATGGTGATATTCATCTACAGGGGGAAATAGAACAATGTACCTACAATTTTGAAGCATCTAACCCCGAGTTACTGTTTAATTTATTCTCGTTGTATGAACAGGAAGCGGAACAGTTGATTGAGCAAGGTTTAGTTTTACCGAGTTTAGATTACGTCCTCAAGTGTTCCCACAGTTTCAATTTATTAGATGCTAGGGGGGTAATTGCGGTGACTGAACGTACTAGATATATTGGCAGAATTCGGAATCTGGCGCGTCGGGTGGCTCACTGTTATTTGGAACAGCGAGAAGGTCTGGGTTTTCCCCTCCTCAAATCTCCTCAAGCGGCTTGAAATTCCTCCGAGTCATGCCAGATAGGTATACAGACAAGTCCAGCCTTGTCCCTTCCCTAGGGTTAATTTCATGGTGCAGGGGGTAGGGGTTGATGTGATCCTGGAAAATCCTTGTCGGTTGGGTTGAAAAAATGACCAAAGGATGTCATAATGAGAGATTGTGAGTTTGAAACGACTGCCATGCAAGCCCAGGAAATTATCCGCGCCATTGAGCAAGAAGAGATCGAGAGTATCAAAACCAAGGTCCAAAAAGGAAGTATCCCTAAAATCTATGTAGGAGATACGGTGAAGGTCGGTGTGAGAATCACTGAAGGTGGAAAGGAAAGGATTCAGCCCTATCAAGGGACGGTAATCGCTATGCGTAATGGTGGTATCAACGAAACCATCACCGTCCGTCGTATTTTCCAGGGGGTTGGGGTAGAACGGGTGTTCTTGCTCCACTCACCCCGGATTGCTAGTATTAAGGTAATCATGAGAGGGAAGGTCCGTCGGGCTAAATTGTACTATCTTCGCGATCGCGTTGGGAAAGCGACGCGAGTTCCTCAGCGTTTTGATCGTCCTCTTTAAGTCCCTTTCTGTAAAGGTTGGCGACCAAAACTTTAAATTTCCACAAAAAGCACTTGCATCTATCAAGACACCGTGCTATACTAGCGAGCGGTTATGGCATAAAAGCCCCATGCAGGGTGCGTCCTTAGTTCAGTTGGTAGAACGCAGGTCTCCAAAACCTGATGTCGAGGGTTCAAGTCCTTCAGGGCGCGTTAACTAAGCAAAAGTCAACCAGGTTAAGTTTTTGTTAGCCTGGTTTTGGCTAATGAAAGCGGGCGACATCAATTAACTAAAACTCAAAAAGTATTAGGGCAATGTTTCAGTATGGCACTGAGGATGTTACAATAAGTAGTTTGAGCCAGCGTGCCGCAGTTGTTAAAATCGACTGTTAAGTTAAAAATCACGAGGGGGAAAGCTGTGTCAAAGAAAGAAGAAGCAGGGATTCAGGAAGTCCCGAAGGGGTTTAGTGTTGGTGGTTTTTTGAAAGAAACCAAGGAAGAACTAGATAAGGTGGTCTGGCCTACTCGCCAGCAACTGCTGAGTGAATCGGCGGGAGTCTTGTTAATGGTAATGCTTTCAGCAACACTAATCTATTTAATAGATAACTTCTTTCGTTGGTCGTCGGGGCAGGTATTTGGATGACTTTTGGATCAGATGAGTCAGAACAACTCAATGTAATGTCTGAAATAGACAGTGAGCCAGAATATGCGCCAGGACAAGTCCGCTGGTATGCTGTTCAGGTAGCATCTGGCTGCGAAAAGCGGGTGAAACTGAACTTAGACCAACGGGTTCAAACTCTGGATGTGGCTGACCGGATTCTCAAAGTGGAGATTCCCCAGACTCAGGCGATTAAACTCCGTAAGGATGGCAGTCGCCAGCATAGTCAGGAAAAAGTATTTCCGGGCTATGTGTTAATCCAGATGAAACTGAACTGGAATAATGAGTTCAACCAGTGGGATGTTGACGATGAGGCTTGGCAGGTTGTCAAAAATACCCCTCATGTGATTAACTTTGTCGGGGCAGAGCAGAAACGTCACTCCGGGCGAGGGCGGGGCCATGTTAAACCCCTGCCATTAAGTCCATCAGAAGTTGATCGGATTTTCAGACAAACCCAGCAACAGGAAGCTGTTGTGAAGGTAGAGATGGCGAGTGGGGATCATATCCTGGTGCTATCTGGCCCGTTCAAAGACTTTGAAGGGGATGTCATTGAAGTGAGCCCGGAACGTAATAAGCTCAAGGCCTTACTGTCGATTTTTGGACGAGACACGCCAGTGGAATTGGAGTTCAATCAGGTTGAAAAGCAGGGCTAACAAATGGCAAAGAAAGTTGTAGCAGTTATCAAGTTAGCAATTAACGCGGGAAAAGCAAACCCGGCTCCCCCCATCGGCCCAGCTTTGGGTCAGCATGGGGTGAACATCATGATGTTTTGCAAGGAGTATAACGCCAAAACTGCGGATAAGGTGGGTTTGGTGATTCCGGTAGAGATTTCGGTTTATGAAGATCGAAGTTTTACTTTTGTCCTCAAAACTCCGCCAGCGTCAGTGCTGATTAAGAAAGCGGCCGGAATTGAAAAAGGTTCAGGTGAACCGAACCGGGTTCGAGTGGGAACAATTAATCGCAGCCAGTTGCGAGAAATCGCAGAGGTGAAAATGCCGGACCTGAATGCGAATGATTTGGAAGCTGCCATGAAAATTGTGGAAGGGACAGCCCGTAATATGGGTATTGCTGTCGCGGATTAATTTAGGTAGCTAAGAAAAAAATTTGAGCCAACCCAATTGTTGAATTGACATATTGGGGGAGAAGTTTAACTTCGTTATTGACCCCAGGAGGAAATCATGCCAAAAAAAGTATCGCGTCGATTAAAAGAACTTCAACAAAAGGTTGAAGATAGACTTTATGAACCCCTAGAGGGCCTGCAACTACTCAAGGAAACGGCAACGGCTAAGTTCCCGGAGTCGGTAGAAGCCCACATTCGTCTTGGTATTGACCCGAAATATACGGATCAGCAACTGAGAACAACGGTGACACTGCCGAAAGGAACAGGACAAGAGGTGCGGGTGGCTGTTCTGGCTAAAGGTGATAAGGTGGCTGAAGCCCAAAGCGCCGGGGCGGACTTGGTGGGGTCAGATGATCTGATCGCAGAAATTCAGAAAGGAATGCTGGATTTTGACAAGTTAATCGCTACACCGGATATGATGCCCCAGGTGGCTAAGTTGGGTCGTTTGTTGGGTCCAAAGGGTTTGATGCCTTCCCCCAAGGGTGGTACGGTGACTATGGATTTAACTCAGGCGATCGCTGAATTTAAGGCAGGAAAACTGGAGTTTCGGAGCGATCGCACCGGGATTGTCCACGTGATGTTTGGAAAGGTATCTTTCTCAGCGGAAGACCTGCTGGTTAACCTGTCGGCGTTACAAGAATGTATTGACCGTAACCGTCCCTCTGGGGCTAAGGGTCGCTATTGGCGGAGTGTTTATGTCTGTAGCACTATGGGTCCAGCGATTCAGTTAGATATCAATGCTTTGCGGGATCTGAAAATCGCGGAAGCTGCATAGGGAAAGGGAATCTGTAGGCTACAGAAACTCCGGGCGAGAAGTGGACAGGGAGAAGGTTGGTACTCAAATATACTCATCCCTGCTCCCTGCTGCTGATTTCCCCGAAAATAACTTTTTGCTTGACAACATACACGAATAGTGTAATAATGTTTAATTGTGCAATTAAGCACTGTAGCCCACTTATAATTCTAAAGATCTGATAACCGAAGACAGCAGGCGCAACTGGCTTAATATCCTGCCGAGGTTAAGGTATTAAAGATTTTAACGGTGAATTAAAGGCTAATTATGCCTTGAGTTCTAACGGATAATTTTTATTCCTTTACCCGGCTTGGTGAGTTCCGGGTTTTTTAATGCCAATTTGTCTTCTGTTTGACCCATTAGGGATTGGGCGTTCATCAAATACGGAGGTTCAACAGGAATGGGAAGAACCTTAGCCCAAAAGGAAAACATTGTTGTAGATATCCAGAAGCAGTTAAGCTCCGCTCAACTGACTTTGGTGATTGACTACACTGGGCTGTCTGTTTCCCAAATTACTGACTTGCGGAACCGCCTTCGGGAAACGGGTAGTGTCTGCAAAGTCACGAAAAACACCTTGATGCAGAAAGCGGTTGAAGGAGATGACAACTGGAAACCGATGGAGAAATTCCTCAGCGGTAGTTCAGCGTTTATCTTCATTCAAGACGATTTTGGTGCTGCGATTAAAGCGTATCAGGCTTTTCAAAAGGAAAGCAAAAAAACTGAGCTACGCGGCGGGGTGATGGAAGGTCGCGCTTTGAGTCCTGATGAGATCAAAGCTATTACAGAACTTCCCACCAAGGAAGAACTCATGGCTCGTATCGCGGGAGCGATCAACTCTATTCCTACGAAGGTGGCGGTTGGAGTCAATGCAGTTCCCACGAAGCTGGCGGTTGGTATCAAAGAGGTTCCGGCTTCTCTGGTGCGCGCTATCAAGGCTGTATCCGAAAAAGACGATTCCCAGGCGGCTTAAATCGCTTTTCAATTGTTTGTTATTTATTACTTGTTGAGGGTTAACCCATGTCTGAAAAAACTGATCAAATTTTAGAACAACTAAAATCTTTGAGCCTGTTAGAAGCATCTGAGTTGGTTAAGCAAATTGAGGAGGCTTTTGGCGTTGATGCTTCGGCTTCTGCTGGCGGCGGTATGATGATGATGGCTGCTCCTGGTATGGCTGCTCCTGGTGCGGAAGCGGCGGCGGAAGAAGAAAAAACTGAGTTTGATGTGATTCTGACTGAGTTCCCCGCTGATAAGAAAATCGCGGTTCTGAAAGTAGTTCGTAGCATTACCGGTTTGGGTCTGAAGGAAGCTAAAGACTTGGTAGAAAGTGCTCCTAAAGCTATTAAGGAAGCTACCACCAAAGAAGATGCGGAAAGCATTAAGAAACAACTAGAAGAAGCTGGCGCTAAAGTGGAAGTTAAATAATTCTCTGAATGCGAACAGGACCCTCCCCTAATTCAGGGAGGGTTTTTTGAGTTGACTGGGTTCGGTGGTGGAGTGAAAAACGCTGACTTCTTTGGGGGTCAGGTTTTGGGAGGCTCTATTGAGGCGATCAAAAATGTGGCGGGACATTTGAGGAAAGATGTCTTGATCTTGAGAGTAGGCGGGATCATTGGCGAAAATTGCCAGAATATAAATGGTCTGATCATCTAGGGTTCTTACAAAAATCACTTCTTGGCGTGAGTGGCTGGTATAACCAACTTTGGAACCAAAATAAATGTCTGTGGGTAATGATTGACCTAAAAATCCTTCGATAAAGTGGCGATCGCTTTCGTCCCAAGTCTCGGAATTTAGATCTCGGGTGAGAAGGTAAGCCATTTTGGTGCTGGCTATGGGAGAAACGGCTTGCTGGGTGTAAATTTCATACATTAGCCGCGCCGCCTGGTCTGTGGTGATCTGGTTTCCATTAACTAGGTATCGAGTTTGCTTTAATTGCAGATCTCTACCTGTGGGTGTTTCTTGTGAGTTGTCGATGGGATAATTTTTCATGCTGAGAATAATTCCAGCATAACCCGCTTGTTCAAAGAATTTGTTAATCTGACTGCGTTGGTTTAGCCAGGTTGTTAAGTCTTTTCCGGTTAAGGCTTCCCCGGAAGTGGTTTGGGTAATAGCATCTACAATTTCACTGGCTGATTGATTATCGGAAATGCGAATCATTTGGTTGAGGTGGTCATGAAATTTAGATTCATCCCTAATTGACCCACGTTCAACTTGATCAAAAAAGCCGACTAACCAAAATAGTTTGGCAACGCTGGCGGGAAACCTTAAAATTTGGTTGTTGTATCCAGCTTTGTAGTGCTTGCCGGAATCGCTCACATCTACTAAGGTGATCGACAGTGCTTCGGTCGGGAATCCTTTGTTTTTGGCGATCGCTACTGTTTCATTGACGATCGCCTGTAGTTGTGCTTTACTATCCCAGTTGGGTGCTGACTGCACATTATACCCGGTTTTTATTGGTTCTGTTGATGAGATTTGATCTACTTTGGCGGTTGAGAGTTTCAACACTAGGGACCTGACTATCGACAGCATACCCCACCCCAAAGCGATCGTTACTATCATTAGCAATAACAGCCGATCATACCGTAACCTTGGCAGACGCTTTACATTACCCATAATCCGATTTTTTTTATAGGAGTGTCCCCGTCGGCGAATATAAACCATTTTCTCAGCATTGACCTGCATACATACCATACCTTAACCCAAGGCGATCGCTACCATAGAAAAAGAAAATTCTAAGTTGATTTTTTCATCAATTTTTAAAAATGGCCCTCGTAATTTAGCGTCGAGGGTTGACAAGTCCTGGGAACTCATGATACTATTAAGGTAGTAAGTTAAATAATGGTAATCTGTGCAAAAAATTAAAAATTATCACTATTCCAATTATCTAAAATGATACCACAAGCTCCCGCGAAACGCAACCCCCCTCCCCCAGAGGAAATTTTTTGTAACATTTCTTAATTTTTCGTTACAAAACTTAACATTGGTGTAGATTCAAAGCGGCATTTCGGTCTGTGGGCGGGTGAGATAGGACAGAATAGAATCAACAGTTTGTTGCTTGAGCCATTGTTTCTGGACGGCAAGTTCGCCAAACCTGAGATATTTTTGCTGTTGTTCAAGCAAAATCAAGTTAATTTGTTGATCATCCAAAAGCATAGCCTGTTTGAGGTAATAACCCAAAGGTTGCCTTTGTTGACTCCCACCAATTTGAGGTAGCTGCTCGGCAAAAAAGTCCACGGTTTCTTGACGTAGCCAACCCAAATCTGTGACAATTTCACCAAAGCGGAGATTGTGCCTTTGCTCTTGAATTTGAAGCACCCGTTGCACCTGAAGTTCATCTAATAAACCGGCATCCTCAAGCATTTGTCCCAATAAAGGCATTTGCCAATGAGGGGTAGCCATGTCTCCCAAAGAGCTAAAGGGGGAATGATAAAGGTTAAGTTTTTGTTGCATGAGTAGCAGGAAAAAGGGCATATCTTCAATGAGATAGCGCTTCCAGAGGCGCAGTGGTTCAGATACGAGTCTGTGTAACCACTCCAGACCTGCTTCACTTATCCACTGAGGTGAACGGGGTTTTTCTCCGGCTTCAAAATCAATAGTCGCGCCAATAGCTAAGAAGATTTTGGCATGGTTAAGTTTATCCTTATGTTTCATAATCCACTTTTCTTGTTTGGGAGCGCCGACCCCAACAGCAAGAACAGAGGCTTTTGAGTGATTAATGCGATCGACAATGCGTTGACATTCCAGCTCGTCTTTTTCAAAACCAAAGGGTGGAGAGTAGCAGTCAACCACCATTTCACGACCGACTTTTTCGTTGATTTTAACTTTCGCCCTAGCGGCTACACCTTCAGCAGCACCGAGCAAAAATATCTTAATCTCTTCACAATCTCGGTAGTAATTATAGAAGGCGGGAAATAGGTCAGAGCCGGATATTTTTTCAGCAATAGGCTGGTTTAAAAGCCGAGAAGCATAGTAGACAATCTGACTATCACAAACGCGGTAATCCGACTTATTATAGATGTCGTAAAACTCTTTGTCTTTCTGCAATCGCATCAAGTGATCGACATTAGGAGTGAAAACAATACCGCCACGTCTCCCAAGTTCTTCTAGGAGTTGTTCGGTGGTAATATTGTCAATACATATATTGAATAACTTAACTTCGTTCATGATATATGTACCGTGTTTTTACAGTTGTACCAAAAACCAGATAATAGATGGTTTTGATGGAGTTTTTGTTAGGTTGCAGTGGGCTGACTTGTCTGTAACACTTAATGAATGAAACTTAGCACGAATACCTCGGCATATTTTGGCTAACTAAGTTTCACGTAAAACTCCTGGGAGGGTTGGAAGCTCCGTGATTGATCACGGAGAGGAAAACCGACTCAAGCGGCTTTAGCCGCCAGCACCCCTTTGCGGGGTGGAGGGGTATGGTTGCCCCTCCATGGAGCTAG
>NZ_JARPLU010000168.1:0-9785 GCF_032349615.1 Limnospira sp. PMC 1279.21
ATCGCTCTGCTACTGGGAAAAGAAACCCGGTTTCTTAGAGAAACCGGGTTTCTAAGAGTCTCAACAAGCCACCGGGTTTCGGAAGTCCGGTGAAGGGTGAAAGCGGCTTGATTTACAGATGAGGATTTCCGGGGTCGATTTTTCTTAAAGTGGCGATCGCCTCCCTACGGGTAGATTCAGACTGAGTATTTTCAATAACTTGAAGCAACCCGGCGATCGCTTGAGGATTTCCGACACCGATTTTCTCTAAACGTGCGATCGCCTCCCTACGGGTATTTTCATCCTGAGTATTTTCAATAACTCCAAGCAACTTAGCGATTTCTTCATCCTCAACCGTCTTAATAACAGGTAACAACTCGCGGGGAATCGGAATCTTAATCTTGTCACTCACAGAAACCACCCCGCCCTCATTCGGTAACTGGGCGATCCCTGCCTTTGCTTCTTCAAACTTCTTGCGTCGATAATGCCCCATTGCCCTGGCAAAAATTAGCAGGCGGTCAAACTCTGGAATCGGTTGATGAATCATCTCCGTCAGCGTCGAAAGCCGCATCAAATCCCTGGGGTTTTCTCGGTATGCCCGCCGGAAAGCCGCCGCCAATAACTCCACTGATTTCTGAGGTTTGGCATAAGCCCAAGCCGCCCAACTTTGCGACTCGGCAAACTCCCGGACATAACTATCTTGACTGTTTAAATCTTTCTGCACATACTGCAATAAAAAACACGCCACTTCCTTCAGGCGTTTCTCTGTAAATCGAGGATTAGCTTTCAACTGGTCTAACAATTCTTGGCGGACTGTCGCATCCATTTCATACAATTCATGCCCCACCTCATCACACAAACTGGAGAGAATTAAATCCGAAACCGCAATCCAAGGAATATCGATAAATTCCCCCTGAATATCCCGCCGAAAATTCGCCCAAATCCGATACAGCAAATCGGGAGTTATCGCCAACGGTAACGCGGCATGATAAGCTAAAAAAAGGTGAGGCTCCCCAAACCTTTTCTGAAAAGCATTAATCCGACGTTTAGCCGCTTCTAGTTCCATGATATGCCGTCCATTTTCATCATTCAATGATTGCCCAAATCTGACAAACTAATCGCCTCTGCTATAACTTTATCCCGAATAAAATAATGTAATGACTTGGTGGTAACCACATCAACTTTCCGATTTAAGAGTTGTTCTAAATCTTGAATTAGTCCCACCGGAAACCAAGACGAGATTTTGGCTAAATCATAATCAATCAAGAAATCAATATCACTATCCTCCTGTTCTTCCCCCCTCGCCACCGACCCAAATATCCGCACATTGAACGCCCCATGCTGTTGTGCAACCGCTAAAATTTCCTCTCGTCTTTGTTGTAATTCATCCTTCAGTTTCATGATTAATTGCCGATAAAATTACTAATATATTTCATCATCTGTCATAGCGGAATCGCCTGATTGATAATCTGTTCTCTAAAATAATCCCGTAAACCTTTAACCGTCGTGACATCAACTTTTCGGTTTAACAATTCCTCTAAATCTTGGATTAAGGCAATTCTATCCAATAAACTGCAATTACTGTTCATTTCCACCAAGAAATCAATATCACTATCCTCCTGTTCTTCCCCCCTCGCCACCGACCCAAATATCCGCACATTGAACGCCCCATGCTGTTGTGCAACGGCTAAAATTTCATCTCGTCTTTGTTGTAATTCATCTTTGAGTTTCATACAATAATACCCTTGACAATTAGATGAAAAAATGCTAGGATTTATGACCAACTCACTGGATTTCCCCGTAACACCTTAACCGCATTTTGTAACCCAAGGCGATCGCATTCCAACATCGGGATTAACTTAGCGATTTCCCCAGCCGTGGACCTTGCCCACCGTTCTCTCGGCACAGGATTCACCCAAACCAGATAACGTAAGTGTTGCTGACACTGCCGCAGGAATCTCTCAGTCAATTGTAACCTATCTTCACTATATCCCCCCCGTGCCGCGCCAGCATCGCTAAAAATGAGCATACAAGCGCGATTGGCAGATAATCCGCTCAACATATCCTCCACCCTCACCGCCTCAGAATATCCCGGCTTCCCATAAACATAATCCACCGGACAATTATGGAAATAATAAACCCGCGATGCACCCAACTTTCCCCCCCGCGTGGCAGTGTCTTTCAGTCTATCCCCCAAAGGATGAAAAGCCACCATTGAACCATCAATATCCAACAGCAAAACCAACTCAACCAGATTCCTGCGTCGGGGGACTAACACCGGTTCCAAGAAAAACCCATCCCGGATAATTTTTTCTATGGTTGCGGTCACATCTAATTCAACCAATGGCCCCTCGCGAATCGGAAGCCGTAAATAACGCCAAGTTTGTTTCATTTCCCTTTTGGTTAACGGCAAATAATCCGAATATAAAAAAAACTGTTCACTGGTTATGGTTTTCAGTAACTGTACCTCATCATCCATTTCTACCGCCACCTCTTGCGGCATAAATTCAGATTCATCAGGTTCTCTTATTTCCCCCTGATAAGGCTCTCTTATTTCCCCCTGATAAGGTGGCGGAATTTGCGACTTTTCTTGATTGTCTGGAATCTGTTGATTTTCTGATTTTGATTGTGAATGGTCTAAAGGTTTATTAGTCGGTTTAGTGATGATTTTTTTGATACGGTCTAACCCAGACCTCAGTAGAGACTTTAATGGGTTGAATGGGACTGGTGGCTGTGCTGTCGGAATTGGGGGCTGTTGGGCGATAGGTTTCTCGACTGTTACCAATGGATTCTCAAGGGGTTTAGACATCACCTCCTCAAAATAAGAATTGAAAATTTTTTCATCTTCAACGGACTTCACCCACAAAGTTTTACAGAGTCTTTTTAACGCCGCTTCATCCTCAATGCCAAACCCTTTCATCAAGGCTTCTAACAGCAGTTCATATTCATCAATCCCCAACACAAAACCCGCTTGACGCAGCTTGTCAAATAACTCTCGCAGGGGTAAATCATTAACTTTCATCCTTCCCCCTAGATTTGCTTAAATAAAGTCGGTGGTCATCCCAAGTTTTCAGTAAAACCCCTAAATAGGGAAGTAAACGACCCTGTAACTTTTTCAGCACCTCATCATGAGGATATTGACGCAGGACCTCAAACCAATCAATCAACTCACTGGTACTGATATTTTTACCTCTTTCTCCTTTTTCCTCCCGCAAAAATCCCCGCAACTCCTGGAACTTATCCACCGCTGCTTCAATCAACTCATTTTCATTTTCAGGAATCGTTGATTTATCTTGTGTCACCCCAAAAACCCGAGCCATAATAATCTCAATTAACCGTTCTTTTTTGGGAAACTCAATATAATGAAATAAACAGCGCCTTAAAAAAGCATCCGGTAAATCTCGTTCCTGATTACTGGTAATAAAGATAATCGGAGAATGTCTAGCCGTCTTTTCCTTTTTCGTTTCGGGTATAGAGAAGCGTTTTTCGTCTAACTCCAATAATAAATCATTGGGGAAATCAATATCCGCCTTGTCAATTTCATCAATCAATAAAACGGTAGGTTTATCGCTGAGAAAAGCCTCCCCAAGTTTACCCAATTCTACATAGGTTTTAGGGTCTTTAACCCGCCGGATTTCTTCGGGGTCAGTAATTTGACCTAACCCCAGTAATTGAGAGTCCCGCAGTCTGGCTAAGTTATTATAGGTATAGAGGCCATCTTGTGCGCGACTGGTGGATTTAATCGTCCAGCAGAGATAGGGTAATTCCAACTCATAGGCGACAGCTTGGGCTAATTTAGTTTTACCACAACCGGGTTCACCTTGCAGCAGCAAAGGACGCTGTAAAGTAATGGCTAAATTAACGGCTTCCACAAGTTCATCACTGGGTAAATAGGGATAAACTCGCTGTCCATTCTCCTTATGGTCTTTAGGAGGATGCTTTTTTCCGGTATAGTGTTGATTAGACATTGGTTGATTCACTCTGTCATCCATATCAAAGACTTCCATAATAAATTATCGATTTTATCTCCATTTAATGTCAACTTCAAGCCTCTTGCAAATTGTATAGATAAAATCTTTGTGATAGATGTTTGTTTGGTCTATTATCAGCATTTCTTGAGGGAGGTTTTCTGTCAATCCCCATAATATTTTATCTTTAGAAAAATGGGTGCGTAACCATTGCCTTACTTGCCCTATTTTCATGGGTTTAATTTGTGTCAATTTGATGGGAATCTCAGGTATTTGCTCTGATGTAATATCTTCTGTAAAACTGATATCCCAACTCTGGGTACATCCGTCTACATCAAGCATAAATAACATTAAGCTATGATTGTAGTCATGAGAAGATAGTTCTCTTTGTTCCCTGGCATATTTGGCGAGAGGCTGCCAAAATTTATCAATAAATTCTTCCAGAAAGCTGGAGTCTATATTTTCTTCAACTTCAATAAGTATAATTATAGTGTTACGTTTCCAAATTTTACAGATTTCTTGAACAACACGATCAACTGAATATCCCGGCACTTCAAGTCTCAATTTTTCACTAATTTGCCTCAGAATACTGTTTAAGCAACGACTTTGAGTGTTACCCACAAAACTGAGATTTATAATAGCATCTGATGTATTATATCTATGACTTGTCTCAACTTGTACATGGAGAACATTTTCTATGAGAGAAGTTGCCAACCAATGGGGTTCGGACTTATTTGAACCATGAATCAAAAAAGCCCCCACTATTCCATCATTATCTAAAAACTCCTTAAATAAATTAACTTGCTCACTATAATCTAGTTCCAGCAAGGCTTGACGTAATTTATTTTCGATCCTTTCGCTGGGGTGAGGTTGAATTAACTCAATCATATAGTCTATCTTTTGGGATTGCTCATCGATTTTTTCGGAGATTCTTTCCTGCTGCTGTTCGGTTCCGGTTAACTGCTGTTCTATCTGTTCGAGTTTTGCCAAGGAAATTAGGGCAATTTCACCCTGTTGGGCTACTTGTTGCCGAATTCCTGTGATGAGTTGAAGCATTAACCCAGCAAAGGCTTTACCATCGGCTTTAAAGTCCTGTTTTAATGCTTCTCGTAAAACTCGCGGAAATTCTTTATGCAGTAATTCTGCTACATATTGGCGCACATAATCCGGCAAATCAACGCCTTCGGCTGAGTCTACCGCCATTAAATCTAATTTGGCTAAAATAGTCCGCCACTCTTCAACGGTCAAAATTTCCGCTTGAGTTAACCCTTCTTCTGTGGGGGTAATAATTAAGGGAATTTCTCCCTCGGTTAACTCTTGATATTTCGATTGAGCAAATTCAGAACGCGCCAATTCTACCCAGTTTTCTGTGGCTTTGGCGGCTATCATTTTCAGATGCTTGGAATAGGGGTTATTAGAATTTTGGGCAGCCAAATGAATAATTTGCGCGATCGCCTTTCCACAAACGCGAATTAAATCCTCATTCTCTAGCCTAACGTAATCAGAACCTCTGCTTGGGTCAAAGTTATCAATAGCATTGGCGGTATTTCCAGCCACCACGCTGGTAATAAACTCAACAAGTTTTTTCAAGAAATCTTGACCTTCCTTAGTCGATAAAAAACCGACCGGGATAGCCAACTCCGGTAATAAGACGGAAGCCCCAACATAAATTCCGCTACAAATCGCTACACGACGAAGCGATCGCCCAATGGTCATAAGTAACTACTGATTAGGAAGTATTCCGATGATACCACAATTGGGAAAAGACACTGGGAAAAGAAACCCGGTTTCTGGGAGATACCGGGTTTCTGGGAGATACCGGGTTTCTGGAAGTCTCTTATTGATTAGCGATCGCATAATCAATTAACTGTGCAATGCGGCGGCGGAGAGTTTCCAAACCGAGGGCATTAGCAGCCGAAATAAATACAGCTTGGGGGTATTCTTCTTGGGCAAAACGGAGAGTTTCCCCATCCACAGAATCGATTTTATTAAAAGCCAATAAAGCCGGACCCGGAGTAATCGGCATTTGAGTTAAAATCTCCATCACCGATTGAATTTGTGCCTGCCACGCCGGGTGAGATAAATCTACCAAATGCAGCAGCGCATCAGCATCAGTCACCTCCTCTAAAGTAGCGCGAAAAGCATCAATTAAAGCTGGGGGTAATTCATGAATAAACCCCACCGTATCAGTAATTACAATATTTTGGGGTTCTTCCGTAATCGCATCGGGGATAGTTAGGCGGCGGCTAGTGGGGTCGAGAGTAGCAAATAATTGGTCAGCCGCGTAAATTTCCGAAGCGGTGAGAACATTAAGCAAAGTAGACTTACCCGCATTCGTATAACCCACAATAGCCAATGTAGGAACCTCCTGGCGTTGGCGACGTTGGCGGAGACGGGCGCGATGGGCCTGTAGTTGGTTAACCTCCTGCTGAAGGCGGGCGATGCGCCGCTGAATGGCCCGTCTTTCCGTTTCTAGTTTAGTTTCCCCAGGTCCACGAGTACCAATACCGCCACCTAACCGAGACATAGCCTGACCCCTTCCGGTGAGACGCGGTAGACTGTATTCTAGCTGCGCGAGTTCAACCTGTAATTTTCCCGCCCCAGACTGGGCGCGTTGGGCGAAAATATCTAGGATAACTTCGGTGCGATCGACTACTCGGACTCCAATGCGGGTTTCCAAATTACGGACTTGCGCCGGAGATAAACTGCGATCGAAAACAATTAAGGTCGCCCCCAGAGTTTGCGCCGCCAGGGCAATTTCCTGGGTTTTTCCCTCTCCGACTACCGTTTGGGGATGGGGACGCGATCGCTTTTGGCGAAGAGTTTGCAGGACAATACCCCCCGCCGTATCCACCAGGCGGGCTAATTCGGCTAACCCTTCTTCAAATCTCTGGGTGGAAATTTTGTCAGTTTGTACCCCCACCAATAGCACCCTATCTTGGTCAGAGTTGACATCAAGGGCGACAAATTCCCGCTGAAATTCGGCTTCTAGTCCATCTACCAAATCCAGGAAATCTTGGTTAGAGAGAACATCAAGACTCATGGGGGATGAAACATAATAGGGTACTGGAGCCAGAGGACTATCAAGTTGGGTCTGGTTTTCCCCTTCCCCTTGGGGTAACAAATGGGCGAGATAGGCTTCTTTCACATAACCTGTCCCACCCCCCCCACGACGTTCAAACCCGCTTCCGGTCAGGGTCAAAATCGCCAAAACATCTAACCGTTGCATAGCCATGGCGGTTAAGACTGACTCCCTAGGTACATCAGATTTTAACTGGGTGGCTATACACCGAATACCACTGAGGCGACCATTACCATAGCGGGGCAATTCTAGGGCAGGAATGCGGGTCTGACTGACCGTGCCTACTCCCACCCTAATCACCTGCCCACGACGGTTTATATAGGCGCAGACTGGCTCTTTGATGTCTGTACTTACCCCGGCGAGTCGCTGGGCAAATTCTGAAGTAGTAATGCGATCGCCTGGTAGTTTTTGATGGTACAGGCGTTGCAGTTGTTTAAGCTGACTCGGTTTGAGACCTTGCAGGTTTCCGTGTATGGTTTCGATAGGCGCTCCTTTTGGTTGCTTAACATTTCCCCAAAATATAACAAAAAAATGAGTTTTGAGAACCGATATGGGGTCGCTCAAAACTCAATCTGCTAATATCTGAATGGAACTGGGGTTAGAACTGGAATGTAGTTCTCAGGGTTCCTACGAAAATGGTGGCATTGCGATCGTTATGACCGGGATTGGTGATGAAGTATCCTCCGGGAGTAATGGAAATATACTCGCTGAAGGGGAAGTGATAGAAGGCTTCAATGTGCAGTGAAGTATCACTATTTTCTAGGCTTGGTCTGTCATGGGAGGTCACTTTAGGAGGCATTCCCACAATTAATGCGCCTGTGTCGCCTTCTCGCAGTAAATCGGGGAAACCAAGAGTTACCGCCCAGTTGAGAATGGTCGCGCTATCACTGCCATTATTCTGTTGGTTAGCCCAGGTAGCACCGAACCAACCTCCTAATTGGAAGCTGTTAGCCAGCCGCCAATTGAATTGGAAACCTAGGTTATCACTGGTGGTCGCATTATCACCAAAGGGGCGATCGGCAATCCAGCTACCAGTCCCGCCAGCTACCTCTACACCGCCGTTAGTGAAATACTTGCGGGCATATTCTACCGCAAATCCCAGTTTTTCCGTCGGTTCAAACACAAACTGAGCCGATGCTGTATTACTACCGTTGAATAAGCCATTCCCAGCAGTAGCATCCGATGCGTTACCAGCTAAATAACTCAGATTCAATCGGTAACGGTCTCGATCGCCAAAGGCGAAGTTAGCCCCTACCCCGGCTCCTTCTGGACCCCGGAAAATGGCAGGGTTGCGCTGACCAAACATGGAAATTGAGCCTGTACCTTCACTATTAAAGGGGGTCAGAATTTCCATGGTGTCATCTAAATCGAGGCTGTTAGCACCGATAAAGATTTGCGCCCTGCCATTGAAAGCTGGGAAACGATAGTATAAATCATCTAGCTCTACTCCGTTGGAAGTCCCATCAAAGGGAGTCCGAGACATCAGGCTATTGGTTAGGTCGAAGTCGCTCAGGTTGGGATTGTCGTAAACCTGTAAACGGGTTTTTAACAGATCCTGTCCGGTGAAGCTAGTATCGAAGTCTAAGCGAACTCGATAGCCAAGATAGGTTTGGGTCGGGTCACTATTGCGGCGGCTAAAGGGACCTCCTGCCACGTTATGTCTAGCGCGATCGCCAAAGCTATCACCCGGCCAAAAGATGACTTCCCCATGCAGCCTGGTAGTGGTGGAGAATTGGTTAGCTTCCAATTCCGCAGTACGAGCTTCTAACACGGTTACCCGTCCGCGAATGCTGGCTAGTTCCGCCGCGAACTCTTCCATCAGTCGCTGCATTTTCGCCAGGTCTTCCCGAGTCACTAGGTCGGCTGTGGCGGCGTTAATTAATTCGTTAACCCTTTCTAAACAGGCGTTAACCCCCGCCGCAAATTCAAAACGGGTTAAGGCACGGTTTCCTCGGAATGTCCCATCTGGATAACCTGCAATACAACCATAGCGCTCAACTAAAGACTGGAGTGCTTGGAATGCCCAATCTGTAGGCTGTACGTCGGACAACTGAGAAACGGAAGTCACCTGAGACTGTCTCCGGCTTTGTCCTTCTCTACCGTATTGATTGAGCTGATTTAGCGTATTCCCATCGGAACTGGGAGCATCTAGGTCAGCGAGGGGAATTTCTGTGCCACGGTCCGCGACTGAGTTACCTTGGGAAAATACACCGCCAGCATGGGGGTTAACCGGAACTTGAGCTAGTTGCTGGGGTAACTCGGCTGTGACATCCTCAATAGATGCGATCGTGATAGCGTTGTTTGTCGTTAATTCTGTTTCTCCTGTCTCAGTAGCCGAAATTTCCGCCACCGCAGGTAGAGAGGCTAATAGACTAGCTCCCAATACTGCTGGACTGAGCAGCCAAAGATTTAATGATCGTTTCGACACTCTCTCTCTCCTCACACGGATAACTTGGTTGATAAGGTTTCGCAACGAGGAGATCAAAACCTCCCCTCGCTATTTTATACACCCTAGATTCGCCTTCGCGAAGCCCAGGTCTATAATATAACCAATTTATTCTGACATCTTCCCGTCATCGAATCCAAGATTACGATGAGGGCTTCCTTACCTTGCGATAAGGCATTCCTGTTTCCTTGGTCTTCCCTAGCAGTTCGTTGGTACAAGTGGCCTAAGCCTCCCAACATTGTTGCCCCGTTCCGATACCTGATACATTTACGCGACATTTTTCCGGTTGTTCCCGGACAATGCGACGATT
>NZ_JARPLU010000169.1:0-9697 GCF_032349615.1 Limnospira sp. PMC 1279.21
GCTATCGTCGCATTGTCCGGGAACAACCGGAAAAATGTCGCGTAAATGTATCAGTGTTAACTCTAGTAATCTTTTTGTTGTAGAGCGTTTGATATCCATGACCATAGCATTAGATCAGATTGACAAGATTGTTTGGAACCATCACCACGACCCCTTTGAAGTCCTAGGCCCCCATCAAATTGAGAAAGATGGAAAAAGCCTATGGGCCGTGCGAGCCTATCTCCCCACCGCTGATGCAGCATGGGTTGTACTACCCGAAGAACGGAAAGAGTACCCCATGTACTCCGTTCATAACCCCCACTTCTTCGAGTGTGTTATTGATATTCCCGAACTGAAAAACTATAAACTGCGCTTCAAGGAAGGGGAACACGAGCGCGTCACCCACGACCCCTATGCTTTCCGTTCCCCCAAATTAACCGATTTTGATATTCACCTATTCACCGAAGGTAATCACCATCGTATTTACGAAAAACTCGGCGCTCACCCCATGAACTTAAATGGCGTGGATGGGGTCTACTTTGCCGTTTGGGCTCCCAACGCTCGCAACGTCTCAATTCTGGGGAACTTTAACCACTGGGATGGTCGCAAACACCAAATGCGGAAATTTGGTAACGGAGTCTGGGAACTCTTTATTCCTGAAATTGGTGTAGGAGAAGCCTACAAATACGAAATCAAAAACTTCGAGGGTCACATTTACGAAAAATCCGACCCCTACGGTTTCCAACAGGAAGTCCGACCCAAAACCGCCTCAATTGTAGCTGAGTTAAATAACTACAAGTGGAACGATGACGAATGGATGGAGAAGCGGCGGAATACCGACCCTCTCGAACACCCCGTCTCTGTTTATGAATGTCACCTAGGTTCTTGGAATCGCGCTCCCTTTTCTGAACCCCACACATTACCCGATGGAACCGTTGAGCCTCCTGTACAGGCCGTAGAACTGGATCCCGGTAGTCGGTTCTTTACCTATCGGGAAATGGCCGATCAAATGATTCCCTACGTCAAAGAACTAGGTTTTACCCATATCGAAATTCTACCCGTTGCCGAACACCCCTTTGATGGGTCCTGGGGTTATCAGGTTACAGGCTACTATGCTCCCACTTCCCGGTTTGGCACTCCCGAAGATTTTATGTACTTCGTAGATAAGTGTCACCAAAACGGTATTGGGATAATTGTGGACTGGGTACCTGGTCACTTCCCCAAAGACGGTCACGGGTTGGCATTCTTTGACGGAACCCACCTTTACGAACACGGAGACCCCCGCAAAGGTGAACACAAAGGATGGGGAACCCTTGTATTTAATTACTCGCGTAATGAAGTCCGTAACTTCCTGGTAGCTAATGCTCTGTTTTGGTTTGAGAAGTATCACATCGATGGTATTCGGGTTGATGCTGTCGCTTCCATGCTTTACCTCAACTATTGTCGGGAAGATGGGGAATGGGTCGCTAACGATTATGGCGGGTGTGAAAATATCGAAGCTGCTGACTTCATTCGCCAGACTAACCATGTCATTTTTAGCTACTTCCCTGGTATCCTCTCCATTGCTGAAGAATCCACTTCCTGGCCAATGGTTTCCTGGCCAACCTATGTCGGTGGTTTAGGCTTTAACCTCAAGTGGAACATGGGTTGGATGCACGATATGTTGGATTATTTCCACATGGACCCCTGGTTCCGCCAGTTCCACCAAAATAACATTACCTTTAGTATGTGGTATCACCACAGCGAGAATTTCATGTTGGCTTTGTCTCATGATGAGGTCGTACATGGTAAAAGCAATATTCTCGGTAAAATGCCAGGGGATGATTGGCAAAAATTTGCTAATGTCCGCGCTTTATTTACCTATATGTTTGCTCACCCTGGTAAGAAAACTATCTTCATGGGGATGGAGTTTGCTCAATGGAAGGAGTGGAATGCTTGGGGAACCTTGGAATGGGAAATGTTGCAGTTTGATGCACACAAAGGGATTCAGCGCTTTTTTAAAGATATAAATACTCTCTACCGCAGTGAACCGGCTCTCTATGACCAGGACTTTGCGGAAGCCGGGTTCCAGTGGGTTGATTGTAGCGATAACCGCCATAGTGTGGTCTCTTTTATCCGCCGTTCTAAGGATACAGGTGAGTTTGTGGTAGTGGTTTGTAATTTCACTCCCCAACCCCATAGCCATTACCGCGTCGGCGTTCCCGAAGTCGGCTTCTATACGGAGTTGTTTAATAGCGATTCTGGTGAATACGGTGGCAGCAATATGGGTAATTTGGGCGGAAAATGGACTGATGAGTGGTGGTTCCATAATTATCCCCAATCCCTTGATTTGTGTCTGCCTCCTCTCGGCGTGCTGATTCTCAAGTTGGCTCAAGAGAAAACTGCTAAGGCTTTTCAGCAGTCGGAAACTGATGATGCACAATAAGTCTAATTAAAACATTGTGACAACAGAAAACCTGGTTTCTTTGCGGAAGCCGGGTTTTCAGTTGTTGCTCATAGAATATCAACCTGTCTTTCCTAATCAAGCATACTTCCAACCCTCACGCTCAACCCCTCTCCCATAGGCAGAGAGGGGAGTAATTCATCAATTATTTATGATCTAATAGCCAGAGAATTTTTCTTAGCCATCAATAAACAGCCTATAAGGGGAGGGATTGTTCAATCCAATATTGAAGACTCTGCATTTTCATTTTCGATTTAATCAAGACCCCTGGTTCGCTTTGGATGGGTAGCACGGTTACAATGTCTGTGTCAGCGCAATATTTCAGGTCGTCGTAGCATTCGAGACGTGCTAGACGTTGACCATGGCTGGCGGTATTCATGAGTTTGTATAGTTGATTTTGCCATTGGTAATAAAGGGCTACAGCACCGAAAACCTCATCATTCCCCCCTAGGTTATCTATGGGATAACCCATTTCTGAACACAAGCTATTAATAATGGCTCCGGCACAGGCGGTGTCTTCTAGGGAAAAGCTACCTTCCCAACCTGATGCTACTATCCAGATGGTTTCTGGTTTGGTGGTCATTAGATATTCTACGACGGTTCGGCGATTTACTAAAGCTGATGTGATTACTACGGGGGCATTCTGAACCTTCTGGAGGGCGCGGGTCCCGTTAGTGGTGGTCATAAAGAGTCGTTTACCTTCAACCACTTCTGGGGTACAGTTGAGGGGAGAATTACCTAGGTCACAACCTTCGACTTTTTGCCCCCCCCTTTCACCAACTCGTAGGCGTTTGTCGGCGGGCCATTTTTCGCTGACTTCCATGAGTTCATCGATATCGCTGAAGACTTGCACGGCTTCCGCCCCTGCGTTCAGAGCTGTGGCTATGGTGGTAGTGGCTCGGAGTACATCAACAACGATCGCACAATCGGGAATGCTGTCTGTAGGAGTTAATTCGGGGGTATGGTAAACAAAAATTTTCACGACGGTTATATGTATTAAATTAATACTGACAGTTTATATATTTCCACATCTGTGTGGCAATTCTCCAAATAAGGACTATGAAATCAATTGCGATCGCTCTCTTTTCGACTCTGATCAGTTTCTCTGTGCCGGTTATGGCCAACGAACCTAGGTCTATATGTCCAGCGGTACTAGAAACTGAAATTAATGCGATCGCCCTTGACCCCAAATTCTCTCGTTCCCGCTGGGGAATTATGGTTGAGTCCCTAGACTCTGGCCAAGTTTTATATAGTCTGGACTCGGAGCGTTTTTTTCTCCCCGCCTCGACGATTAAACTCTTAACTACGGTGGCGAGTATAGAAACACTAGGGCCAGATTTTCGCATCCGTACTTCTGTTTATAGTAGTGGCAATGGCAATGTTTATATTGTCGGAAGAGGTGACCCGACCATTACTAATACTGAACTGGAAAGTTTAGCCCAACAATTGCGCGATCGCGGTATTTCCCAAATTGATACCTTGGTGGCTAAGGACGGATATTTTCCGGGGATGACTGTCAATCCTAACTGGGAATGGGAAGATGTACAAGCGGGTTATGGAGCCCCGGTTAATAGTCTGATTTTACATCAAAATTCCCTAGATTTAAAACTCTGGCCGACTGAAAATGTGGGGCAACCTTTACGAGTAACCTGGGTTAGACCTGAACAAGGAATCGGCTGGCAAATTGATAATCAAACCCGGACTGTTAGCACTACAGAACCTGAATTTGTAGCGATTGGGCGCTCTTTTACGGAACCGATTATTCGGGTGTCTGGGCAGTTGCATATTGGGGCGGAACCAGAAAATGTTTTTGCGGCTGTTGTTAATCCGGGCGCCAACTTTTTGGAGGGATTCACAACCATATTATCACAACAAGAAATATCTGTCAATAGGGGGATACTGGCTAATTATTCTCAGCGTTCGGAACCGGAAGTTGCCTGGGTGGAATCACCGCCATTGTCGGAATTGGTGAAGACTTTAAATATGCAAAGTAACAATGTATTTGCTGAGGCAATTGTTAGAACTTTGGGAGTCCAAAGACCTAGTTTGGATGCAGCCAGTTCGGGATTAAATATGATAGCGGAAGTGCTAGATAATTTAGGGGTTAGTCGGTCAGGATATGTACTGCGAGATGGTTCTGGGTTGTCTCGTCATAACCTGGCTACTCCCCAAGTGTTGGTGGCAACTTTGCGGGTAATGTGGAACTCTCCCCACTGGGAAATTTATCAAGATGCTATCCCGGTGGCGGGGGTCAGTGGCACTCTGGAAAGACGCTTTCAAAATACGCCAGCACAGGGTCAGGTATGGGCAAAAACTGGTACTATGAGAGGGATGTCTTCTCTGGCGGGTTATGTAAAATCTGAGAGTTATTCGCCTTTGGCTTTTGCTATCATAGTGAATCAGTCGAATTTATCAACTCAGGAATTACGAGAAGCTATTGATAGAATAGTAGTGCTTTTAAGTAGTTTACAACCCTGTGATTAGTCGATAAAATTAGAGGTAAAATTATGGCGAAAAGTCTGGGGGAACTGAAACAGGAATGGGATAGCCTTAATCAGAGATTAAATGAGGCGATCGCTGAATATCATGCCGTCCGCCGTATCCGGTCAGATTTTCAGGTAAAGTTGATATTTCCTGAAGATAAATCAGCGGCAGCCATGACCGAATTTCATCACCAAGAACAACAAGCGATCGCTGACCTGCCAGTTAACTTACAGCATATTGACCAAGATATTAAAGTGGCTGTAATGAAGGTCAAAAATCTGCAAGCATCTCTGAGAGCCAAGCAATCTCAAATGTATGAAACCCAAGCCCAAATTATCTGGGAAAAATTAATCAAGCAATCGGCAAAAATCAACAAATTATCAGATACCCTAGAGACAGAAATTAAAGTGTTGAGGGAAATCAACAACGAATTTGATGCTAGTTTAAGTCATCTACTTCCGGCCCCTCCGGTATTCGTGAAAATTGCAGCGAGGACATTTCCTTATATTTATGGCCATCACAACTATATAGAAATTGGCGAAAAACAGCTAAATATAGATGCGGATGAAATAGGGTAAAAATTGCGGACGATACAGCCCCGAATTTGCTAAAATATTATGGCGGCATGAAGGGCTGGTATAATATATATTTGAATGGTCAACTTTGCCGATGAATAATAAACAGTATATGCATCAAAAATTACTAGACCTCGACAACCGAGGTTATAAAGCCTATAAAGATATATCGGGTGAATATGAATTTCCCGACTTTACCCTAATTATTGATTATGTCCAGGGCGATCCCTTTGCTTCCCCCAGTAAATTTCGGGTACAAATTCCACCAGCGATCGCCAATTTTCCGCCGCAACTATACAAAAACCCGATCCGAGAAGTGGCGCTAAGAGACTATCTTACCCGACAGTTTGACCGCGCGGCTTATGAAATTAGCAGTCGTCGGGGTACGGGTAAAAGTGGTATGATTGCGATTACCAGGGTTGGTCAGGAAGTGCTGGCGCGGACTTCCGCCTACTTAGTGGAGGTCGCTAACCGAACCCCGAAAACCATAGGAGGAAACCCGGCGCTACAACGGGGGAAACCGATAGCCGCCGCGTCGGAAAAAGGCATCGAAATTCGCTTTTTTGTGGGACTCCCAGCCAGGGGTCGCAATATTCTGGGTCGCCAAGCGGTGGCTATGTTATGTGAGGATATTCCGGCTATTGTCGATCGCGCCCTCAAATACGAAAACCTAGACGAAGCAGCCTGTCAGCGTCACGTGGAAACGGTGGAAGATACGGAAAGTCTGCGACAACAATTAGGCGATCATTCCCTGGTAGCTTTTATTGCTAATGATGCTATTTTACCGCGCCAAAGTGGGGTGAATGACCGCCCCTTATCGAGGGAAAATGCGATCGCTTTTCAGTCTCCGGGTTCCTTAGAAGTTGAACTAAACCGACCCAACGCGGGACCGATTAGGGGTTTGGGTATTCCTAGGGGAATTACGCTAATTGTGGGGGGTGGATATCATGGAAAATCGACTCTTCTTAAAGCTATTGAAAGGGGAGTTTATAACCATATCCCTGATGATGGCAGAGAATTTGTGGTGACGGACGCGGCTGCTGTGAAAGTGCGCGCCGAAGATGGTCGCAGTGTGGCGGGGGTGGATATTTCACCTTTTATTAATCAGCTTCCCCAAGGGCGATCGACTACTGATTTTTCCACGGAAAATGCTAGTGGTAGCACGTCCCAAGCGGCTAATATTATGGAAGCCTTGGAAGCCTTAATTTTAGGAGAAAAACGGACTCCTCCGGTGTTACTGGTAGATGAGGATACGGCGGCGACTAATTTTATGATTCGCGATCGCCGCATGCAGGCTTTAATTGCGAAGGAACAGGAACCGATTACGCCTTTTATTGATAAGGTTAAACAACTATACGATGATTATGGGGTGTCTACTATTCTGGTGATGGGGGGAAGTGGCGACTATTTTGATGTGGCTGATACGGTGATAGCTATGGATAATTTTCAGCCAGTGGAATTGACCGAAAAAGCTAAGGCGATCGCCGCTGAATATACCACGGGTCGCACCTCAGAAGGGGGTCAAAAGTTTGGTAAGATTAAGCCACGGGTTCCCCTACCAGAAAGTCTTGATCCTAGTCGTGGAAAGCGAGATGTGCGGGTGAAAGTGCGAGATGTGGATGAGGTAAGTTTTGGGTCGGAGGATGTGGATTTATCGGCGGTGGAACAGTTGGTGTCTAAAGACCAATTAAAGGCGATCGCTGAGGCGATGGTTTACGCTAAAAACAGATACATTGATGGGGTAAAAACTCTCCCAGAAATTCTTGATCAAGTTATGGCAGATCTTGATGAAAAGGGTTTGGATATCATTAGTCCTTTTCCCCAGGGAGATTTAGCTATGTTCCGACGTTTTGAATTAGCGGCAGCTATTAACCGCCTACGAAGTTTGGAGGTTAAATCAGACGAGTTATCATGACACTAACCATTGTTACTGGTCACAGAAATGCCGATCAACCCGGTTTCTAGTTGACATCTTGGGGAAGATAGAGAAACCCTCACATCAGCCAGGTTTCTGAGTCTCAGGCGATATGGTATCCGCAATTGGAAGGCGATCGCTCCTACCAAAGAAACCCGGTTTCAGGGTTCAAGGAGAGGGAAAAAATAGGGTGCGATCGCGTAATTCCCTAACGCAATAAAGCAACAAATCCAGCTTGTTCAAAATGTTTATCATAAGCGAGTGCTTCTAATATATTTTGTTGTTACATAATTTTAAATGAGGTGCAATCTGTGTGACTCCATGCTTGATCGGGTCGGCTATGATATAACTCAAGTGCGCTTTTAAAGAGTTCATTGGTTTGACTGACAACTTGAATTTCAGAATTATCCAAGGCGTAATTAATAAATATCACAGCTTTTTCTCTATAAAAACGTCCCTTTCCCGAAAAAGCATTGAGTAATTCAGTAAACACCATTTCACTGGTGACAATAGACACATTTTTTAGATAAATTGCCATGTTTCTAGCTTGGGGATGTAGATCGTCATCGGGATTTACAGCTTGTTCACCAGTCGCTTAATATATTGCCCTCACCCTAAATCTGGATCCCAGAGAGGGAGAGGGACTTTGAGAGGTGATCAGATGATTTCTGAACAGACTGTAGTAAGGCAATCCAATAACCTGTATCCGCCAAGATTTTTTTCATGCTTATTCCTTGGGCGATCCATACAAATAGTGGTCTATATTCTTGGAGAAGTCCGTTGGTAGCTTGGTGTTTTCTTCTGCGATAATTTCAGAATTAATTTTATCTATAAACTTTAAAAAAGATGGTTCTTCTTGAGTTTCTGAATTTGATGCCGCCGAATCATCTTGTTGATTTTTGGCTTTGATGAAGAGTAAGAAGTTTAACACTTCTGTTACTAAAGGATCCGGGATTTGGGAAATCTCACGAATTAATTGTTCTCTTGCAGACATGGTTATATTCTCCTCAACGTTAATGCTTCTACGCTGCATTCAGCCTTACGGTCTATGATAATTCTAGCATGGGCGATCGCTCTGACTTATGCCAAGAAACCGGGTTTATAGCAAAATCTCTGTGAGGATGCAGAAACTCTGACAGAAGGTTTCTGAGTCTAGGGGATATGTTATCCGCAATTGGAGGGCGATCGCTTTTACATCCCGGAGAGAATCGTTGAGTTTCTAGGGTAAATATTTGTGGGCATCGGGTTTCCTTCCTCAACCCAACCTACCCCTATAACAAAAAGCGATCGCCTTGCTTTTACTCCGGTTGCCCAAACCGACCTGTGACTCGTTCGTATTCATCTTCCAGCAACCACATTTGACTTTCTTCGTAAGTATCACTGGTAAAGATAGATTTATAGTTTTCTGCCGGATTTTGAATCGAGAATTTACCGGATTGTTCTTTAACTAACATCAGAATATGAGGGGGTGAAAGCCAAGGGTCTACCCAGATTTCGGCAAACTCCCATTGTTTTTCTTCTCTGGTCGTAATTTGCGTTTTGGCGTTTTCAGGATTTTGTGGTGCGCGGTCTGGTGCGAGGTATGACATGATATTTCCCTGTGCTTTTTTTTATTTTTATTTCTCCATAGTGGAGAGGAATTCTCGTTCCATCTAATTTGAGGATATACCCAATTGGTTCGGCAAAAAATAATCCATAGCGTTCGTATTTGTCTTCTGAATCTTCCGCTCCCGTCCTTTCTCCTCTTTGCTTAATTTCCTCTCCCACCCTCTCCATTGTCTGGCGATCGTTAAATAAATAGACCATTCCTTCGGTTTTCAGTTCTCTTTGGGATTTTTCGGTTTCGGGTAAATGTTTGTCAATCAGACTGGTTCGGTTTTCTATATATATTTCTCTGTCAATACCACTCATCTGATTTGCTGTACTAGCTATCTCTCTATAATAAAAACCGGGTTGGCGTGTTCTAGTTGAGTGGCTAATTAAACGGCTTTACCATGATGTTGGTCTGTAATGGAAGATAAAGCAATGGCAAAAGATGTATCTAAAAAGACTTCAATCATCCTCAGTAATGGAGTTTCCGTATAGATACTGGTCAATGTTCTCGGACCAATCGGGCTTCCCTTGTAACTGTAAGGACTGGGCTGTTTGTAGAAATGTCTTGGGGGTGTCTTTAGGGGCAAATAGGGTTTCCACAGTAATTTTCACGTAAAACTCCTGGGAGGGTTGGAAGCTCCGTGATTTATCGCGGAGAGGAAAACCGACTCAAGCGGCTTTAGCCGCCAGCACCCCCTTGCGGGGTGG
>NZ_JARPLU010000017.1:0-46949 GCF_032349615.1 Limnospira sp. PMC 1279.21
CTATCGTCGCATTGTCAGGCAATAGCCGGATAAATGTCGCGTAAATGTATCAGTCGAATATAGGTAATCTGTTCCCAGACCCCGTATTTCTGAAAAATACGTTAAGATTGGTAAACATAATATCAAAGATACCAGAGAATCTGGGATCGACAAAAAATCAGTAGGAGGATAGACCCCCGTGAATAAACGGTGGAGAAACGCGGTCTTATATGCAATGCTGGCTATTGTCGTCATCGCCTTAGCAACGACATTGTTTGACAAACAACCCCAAAGCAGGGAAACCTGGAAATATAGTACCTTTGTCCAGGAAGTCCAACAGAACCGGGTTGAACGAGTGAGTATTAGTGCCGATCGCACTAAAGCCCTAGTTACAGCCCAGGATGGCTCCAAAATCCTAGTAAATCTACCCAATGATCCAGACCTGATCAACATTCTGAGTGAAAACAATGTTGACATTGCGGTACAACCCCAAACCGAGGAAGGACTTTGGTTCAGAGCATTAAGTAGCCTGTTCTTCCCGATTTTGCTCCTAGTGGGCTTGTTCTTCCTATTACGTCGCGCTCAAAACGGACCAGGTAGCCAAGCCATGAACTTTGGTAAATCCAAAGCCAGAGTCCAAATGGAACCCCAAACCCAAGTTACCTTTGGAGATGTAGCAGGTATTGAGCAAGCCAAACTGGAACTGAGCGAAGTAGTAGACTTCCTCAAAAACGCCGATCGCTTCACCGCCATTGGTGCGAAAATTCCCAAAGGCGTGCTATTGGTAGGACCTCCGGGAACCGGAAAAACCCTCCTCGCCAAAGCCGTAGCCGGGGAAGCCGGAGTTCCCTTCTTCAGCATTTCCGGTTCAGAATTCGTGGAGATGTTTGTCGGTGTGGGTGCTTCCCGCGTCCGGGACTTATTCGAGCAAGCCAAAGCCAACGCTCCCTGTATTGTATTTATTGATGAAATTGATGCAGTTGGTCGCCAACGGGGTGCAGGTCTTGGCGGTGGTAACGATGAACGGGAACAAACCCTTAACCAGTTACTGACCGAAATGGATGGGTTTGAAGGCAATACAGGCATTATTATTATTGCTGCTACTAACCGTCCTGATGTACTAGATGCAGCCCTAATGCGTCCGGGAAGGTTCGATCGCCAAGTAGTAGTCGATCGCCCCGACTATTCTGGTCGCTCCGAAATTCTGCAAGTCCACGCCAGAGGTAAAACCCTTGGTAAAGATGTAGATCTCGATAAAATTGCCCGTCGGACTCCTGGTTTTACTGGGGCTGATTTATCTAACCTGTTAAACGAGGCAGCCATTTTAGCCGCCCGCCGCAACCTCACCGAAATCTCTATGGATGAGGTTAATGATGCTATTGATCGCGTCTTAGCAGGTCCTGAGAAGAAAGATCGGGTGATGAGCGAAAAACGCAAAACCCTAGTGGCTTACCACGAAGCTGGTCACGCCTTAGTTGGCGCGTTGATGCCTGACTATGACCCAGTTCAGAAAATCAGTATTATTCCTCGTGGTCGCGCTGGGGGATTAACCTGGTTTATGCCTAGTGAAGATCGCATGGACTCTGGTTTATATAGTCGTTCTTACCTGCAAAATCAAATGGCTGTAGCCCTCGGTGGTCGTTTAGCCGAAGAGATTGTCTTTGGTGAGGAAGAAGTGACTACAGGTGCTTCTAATGACCTTCAGCAGGTTACACGGGTAGCCCGTCAAATGATTACCCGCTTTGGTATGAGCGATCGCCTTGGTCCGGTAGCTCTCGGTCGTCAGCAGGGTAATGTTTTCCTCGGTCGCGATATTATGTCCGAGCGTGATTTCTCCGAGGAAACCGCATCCGCTATTGATGAAGAAGTCCGCGCTTTGGTTGATGAGGCTTATAAACGCGCTCGTCAAGTCCTCGAAGAAAATCGCCCTGTTCTCGATAGTTTGGCAGAAATGCTCATTGAGAAAGAAACCGTTGATTCTGAGGAGTTGCAGGAGTTATTAGCTTCTAGCGATGTCAAAATGGCTGCGATCGCCTAAGCCTCCTTTTTAACCCCATTTTTCCTTCATTCACAGGCTATCCACTTTCAGGATAGCCTTTTTTTTCATCGACAATCCATTCCCCCCCAAAACCTACCTACCATCACATAAACTTTACTAATTTATGCAGCCCCATCGATTTGAATTTCCAAAGAACGTTAAGAATTAATACATTTTTATTGAAAATCCCTCGCAAAAAGTTGACGAGATTATAGGGGTTATGCTATCATCTCAGAAATCGATACCAAGGGCTTGCTCTGTCCTTATGCAAACATAAAGGCTACAACCCCGATTATATCGCCAGATAAATTATTCTCTCAGCAAAATATTAAATTCACGATGCACGAGTTTTGAGGCAAAAAGCGATCGCTTTTTTTGTCCCTGTTGACAAAAGCGCCATTATGTGCATACAGTCACTCCCTACTATTTGGCTAGATAAACCTAATCGGTCCATCATCAAGATTAGTGCCATCAAATTGAAGATCTACGACCCCTTCTAAGATAGCAATCAACTCATTTTCGCCGGGAGTCCGACGGAAAATAGCAGTCCCTTGTGGGAGTGGTTGGGGGATATCAGTAGAGAATAAATAATCGTCATTACTCAGTAAGATGACATCAGTAGCGCTGTTAAAATTCAAAATCAAAGCATAGTCAGCCACACCATTAATATCATCATTACCGTTATCGTAAAACGGTCCTTTTTCATTGCCTAATACAAAAGTATCAAAACCTTCTCCCCCAACCAGGGTGTCAATAGTTGTCAGTCCTGGGAAATCAGCGCTAGTATCAACACCAACCAGGAAATCATTACCGCGATCGCCACTTAAATAATCCCTACCTCGACCGCCATAGAGAGTATCATTACCCTGACCCCCATAGAGAGTATCATCCCCATCTCCGCCATATAGGATATCATTTCCCTGGTTTCCTAGCAGTATATCATCACCCTGGCTACCCAACAGAGTATCATCACCCTTACCCCCATAGAGAGTATCATCACCCGGACCCCCATCTAGGCTATCATTTCCCTGATTCCCAAACAAAAGATCATTACCATTGCCACCCAATAAAGTATCATTATCCTGACCGCCATAGAGCGTATCATTACCATCGCCACCATCTAAGAAATCATTACCTGCTTCTCCAAATAGCAGATCGCGACCAATTCCCCCCAATAGGGTGTCATCATTTAAACCCCCATAGAGTGTATTGTTACCATTCCCCCCATCTAAGAAGTCGTTATTTTGACCCCCATATAGGAGATCATTACCCCCACCTCCGATCAGGGTGTCATTCCCCGTAAAACCATAGAGGGTATTATTACCACCCCCACCATAGAGCAAATCATTTCCTTCTGTTCCCAAAACTAAACTATTACCGTCGCCACCCTCAAACACATAATCTGCGCTTGGTAGAGTCGGCGTGGGTGTGGGTTCAGAAGGTGTGGGTTCAGAAGGTGTCGGTGTGGGTTCAGAAGGGGTAGGAGTTGGTGTGGGTTGAGAAGGTGTAGGAGTCGGTGTGGGTTGAGAAGGTGTAGGAGTCGGTGTGGGTGTAGGAGTCGGTGTGGGTGTCGGTGTGGGTGTAGGTGTAGGAGTCGGTGCGGGTGTGGGTGTGGGTGTGGGTGGTGGTGTAGGAATGGGAACCGGAGGCGGCGGTGTCGGTTGAGCAACCGGAGGAGGTGTGGGTTCAAAAGGTGCAGGTGTCGGTTGAGGAATTGGTGGCGCGGGTTCTGGGATAAAAGGGATTTCCTCCTCCTCCTCCTCCTCTCCATTATCGCCATTGTCCCCATTATCGCCATTGTCCCCATTATCGCCATTGTCCCCATTATCGCCATTGTCAACGGGGAGGGTGTCATTATCGCCATTGTCCCCATTATCGCCATTGTCCCCATTATCGCCATTGTCAACGGGGAGGGTGTCATTATCGCTATTGTCAAGGAGTCCGATCTCCGGGTCTTCTTCTTCCTCGCGTATGGATTCCTGATCAATAATATCGGTAAGGTCAGATAATGGTGATATATTTATATCCTGTGCCATTGTGCCAAACCCGAAAGCACTCATCCAACTTACCTCACGATCAATACTGCTAGAGCCATTTTTTTCAGAATAGCATATTCTCTCCGAGAGTCTACCACAAGAAGATGGCAACCGATTCCCAGCCGAAATTTTAATAATTGACGATCATCGTTGATAATTAAGAGTGATTCACCCACAGACACAACTACCCATTATCGGAGATGAGCAAAACACCCTATAGATTCTGGAAACTGTTGATTTCATTGGTGGTAGCTGTTAGTGTTTTTGTGGCGATCGCCATTTCCTCTACTTCTCCAATTCCAGCCAGGTCTGTCACGGAAATCAGGGGAGTTTGGCTAACTAATGTTGACAGTGATATTTTATTTTCAAAATCCGGCTTAACTCAGGCTTTAGACCGCCTACGAAATCTGAATTTTAACACTATTTATCCGACCGTGTGGCAGGGAGGTTATACCCTATATCCTAGCCGTGTAGCTGAGGAGGTTTTTGGTATTTCCCTAGACCCCCACCCCGGATTACAAAAACGAGATATGCTCTCGGAGGTGGTGCGGGAAGGACATAAACGGGGATTAAAAGTTATCCCTTGGTTCGAGTTTGGGTTTATGGCTCCCATTGATTCAGAATTAGCCAAACTTCACCCGAACTGGTTAACACAAACCCAAGATGGTAGTTTCACGAAACCGGGAGGAAATCCTGAGTGGGTGTGGTTAAATCCATTTCATCCCGAAGTACAACAATTCATTTTAAATCTAGTGACTGAAATTGTCAAGAACTATGATATTGATGGCATTCAATTTGATGATCATTTTGGCTTACCTGCTGAGTTAGGTTACGACCCCTTTACGGTCCAACTATTTCAGGATGAACACGGTCAATCACCGCCAGAAAATCCCCTAGATACCTATTGGGTGAGATGGCGAGCCGACCAACTGAATCAGTTTATGGAGAGGGTCTTTTATGGAGTTAAAGCGATTCAAGAAGATTGTCTGATTTCCCTGTCTCCGAACCCCCTACATTTTGCGCTTCCGGCTTATCTTCAGGACTGGTTTACTTGGGAGAGAAAAGGTTGGATTGAACAGTTAGTGCCGCAAATCTATCGTTCTGATATGTCTCATTTTATCAGAGAAATAGAACGAGCAGAAATCGAATTAGCCAAACATCATATTCCGGTTGTCATCGGGATTTTAAGCGGTTTAAACAATCGTCCCACCGCGACCCATATCATAGAAGAACAGGTGATAAATGTACGCGATCGCCATTTTGCGGGAGTATCTTTTTTCTTCTATGAAAGCCTGTGGAATTGGGCGGAAGACCCCCCAGAGGAGCGAGAAAATCGGCTGAAAAAGTTATTTTCCCAGGAGTTTAACCGCTCCCACGCCGCCAAAGTATAAGAAGACAATAGCGCCTCCCAACAAACTTTGAGTCAATGGGTCAGTAGAGGGGGTTAAAAATGCCCCCATAATAGCGGCTCCCATCACCACATATCGCCAGATAGATAACATTTTCTGAGAAGAGACAATACCTAATATCCCCAACAAAATCTGAATAATCGGCACTTGAAATGCGATCGCAGTTACCAACAACAATTTCAGGACAAACTCAAAGTATTCAGCAATTGACCATAGCTGTTCTACCACCTCAGAACCATAATTAATAAAGAAGGTCAGAGCCGCCGGAACGATAGCCAGATAAGCAAAAACCAATCCGATTAAGAACAGAAAAGTTGACCCCAGAAAAACCGGACCCAAAAATCGTCGTTCTCGGAGGGTAAGTCCTGGTAAAACGAACTGGATAATCTGAAAAATAATAAACGGACTCGCCACCAGTAAACCGCTATATCCAGCCACTTTCAGGGAGACAAAGAAATACTCTCCCGGAGCCAATTGTAAAAGTTTTACCCCTTGAGCGGGAACCTTTAAAATTTGGACAATTGGTTTAACTGCGATAAAACAAATAACTATCCCAACGACCACAGAAATTAAGGAGTAAAAAATGCGCTGTCTTAATTCTTCCAGGTGGTCAAACAGAGACATTTCTACCTCATCAGGAATTTGGTCGAGGTAGTCATCATCATCGGGGGAAATTTGAGGTTTTGGTGGCTTAATCAGAGTGGCTGTTGATGAACTTTTAGCCCTAGTAGAGGTGGCGGGTTGGGAACCATTAACTGAGCCATTCCCGTTCAAGGGTGCTTGACCATTTTTGCCATTAGTATCGGCGGGTCTGGAAACCTGTTGAGGAGTCGCAGACATAGTCAAGCTATCTGGTTGAATTACGGGAGTTTTTGGGGGAGTGGGGTTCTCAGTTTTGGCAGTCTCTTTCGCCTCCAATTCCGCGCGTAGTTTCTGATTCTCCCGTTCTGTTTCTGCGAGAAGTTGTTTGAGATTGGTAATTCTTTGATGCAGAACAGTCGCCTCTTGACACAGAGCCTCATAAGCATCAGAATTAGGAGATTGTGAAAATTGGTCTTCCATAGAATTAACTGTTAGGGAACTGTTAGGGAGTGTTTGGCGCTATGAACAAGAGAGTGAGTTAGATGTTATCTTTTAGCATAGGAAATGGGATCAGTTAACCCCAAGGCTTCAAAAGCAGCCAGACGCAAACGACAAGCATCACATACCCCACAGGCTTGGGCTTCTCCCCCATAGCAAGACCAGGTATATTCCCAGGGAACCCCTAAACTGTTCCCCAATTGGATGATATCTGTTTTCTTGAGGTCAATTAGGGGAGTGTTGATGGTAATAGCATTACCTTCGCGTCCTTGTTTGGTTCCCAGACGGAACACGGACTGCATGGCGGCGATATAATCAGGGCGACAGTCGGGATATCCTGAGTAGTCTAGTGCATTGACTCCAATATAAATGCGATCGGCTCCGATGGTTTCCCCGTAAGCCAGCGCAAAACTCAGAAAAATGGTGTTTCTGGCGGGGACGTATGTAATGGGGATGGTTGCGGACATTTCTGCCAAAGTGCGATCGCAAGGTAAATCGATGTTATGATCCGTTAAGGCTGACCCTCCCCAACGCTTGAGGTCAAACTCTACCACTTGATGATCTGCTACCCCCGCCGCCTCGGCAATTTTGGCCGCCGCCTCCAATTCTCGTAGGTGTCGCTGCTGGTAGTTGAAGGACAGTGCATAGCATTCACAGCCATCAGCTTTCGCCTGATACAGCACTGTGGAAGAATCAAGTCCACCAGAGAGTAGAATTACTGCTTTCACGTTTTCTCGCCTTTACCCAACTTCATCTTTGTTACTTAAATTATAGAATTAATTGTAACAAAAGTTAATAACAATTACCTAGATCTATGGGCTATGACCCTAAGAGGGGAGCAAATCACCATCTGCTAGGGGATAGAAGGCGATCGCCTTTAGTTAAATTACTACAAACTTCTTAACAATTCTCTGCCGACGGCAAATCGCAAAAATACTTCATATTCACTTCCCCAAAAATTCGCTACACTGGTTAATAAGTAAACGACAAGTTACGAGGTATTATTAATCATGACATTTATACCTAAAGTTCAATACAGTCCCTCCCGCTGGCTAACTCTGGTTCTGATCACCATGGCATTTTGGGTCGGTGGCAGCCTGATTTTGGATGTGGTAATTATGCCAGCGATGTATGTATCTGGGATGATGCAAGAACCTAGTTTTGCCTCCACAGGCGGAATAGTTTTCTCGGCATTTAATCATATGGAAATCCTTTTCGCCGCCTTAGCCTTAACCGGAATGATGGTGTTAGGAATGACTCTACCTGAAGGGTTCAGTAATCGGATTCGTACCCTGACGGTGTTATCTTCTATCTTGTTGGCGATCGCTCTACTGTACACCTACAGCCTCACCCCCCAAATGACTGCCCTAGGGGTGAATTTGAATCTATTTAACCCTGTTGAATCGACTCCAGAGGGGATGAACCAACTACACTTTGGCTATTTAAGTCTGGAATCCTTAAAACTGTTCGCCGCCGGGACTATTTTAGCTTGGTGTTATCATAATCATAATTTTGCTGAAACCATCGAACAGTAATGACCCTAATATTACTATTAGGAATTGACTAGGTTATAACCCGCCAATATATCAGGATTGTAGCCTAGTTTTTTCATGGTTGACGTGATTTATTAGTGGATAATAGCACAGGATATTTGAGGCAAAATAGCCCCTGGGTGAGTGTGGCGTAGTTGAGGGAATTAGGCGATCGCCCTAGGCTTCCATCAACTGGCGGATAGTACCAATAGCACCCGCTAAAATCTCGGCGGCGCGATGAATTTCCGACTCGGTGGTAAATTTGCCAATACCAATTCGCAAGGCTCCTTCCATGGCATTTGGGGATAAAGCGATCGCCCGCAAAACATGGGATGGTGCTTCCACTCCAGAGGAACAAGCCGCCCCCGTAGAAATCGCCAGGCGATCGCGCACTCGTGCTATAATCGCACTATTCGGAACATCTGGAATCGAAATATGCAGATTTCCCGATAAGCGATGATTAATATCTCCATTAACCACCAAACCGGGTATTTTTTCAAGTAGTAAATCCTGTAATTTATCGCGCAAATTAGCAATTCTTGCCTCATCTTCTGCCATTTCCAAACCTCGCAGGCGACAGGCTTCTCCCAACCCCACAATTCCCGGCACGTTGAGAGTACCAGACCTCATTCCTCCTTGATGTCCGCCGCCAAACATCATCGGCTTGAGTGGATAACCTTTTCTAGCCACCAACGCACCGACTCCTTTTGGTCCGTAGAGTTTATGACCAGAAATCGCCAAATAAGTGATTCCCCATTCCTCAAAATTGATAGGTATTTTACCCACAGCTTGGGAGCCATCGCACAAAAAAGCGACCTGGTGAGTTTGGGCAATTTTGCCGATTTCTGCTATGGGATAAATCGTCCCAATTTCGTTATTAGCAGCCATCACACATAACAGAGAAACCCCATCCCGGCACACCTTATCCACGGATTCCAAGTCGATTTGACCCTGTTTATCAACGGACAAATAAGTGATATCAATTAACCCTTGTTTAACTAAAGCCTGACCGGTATCTAAAACGGCTGGATGTTCCACGGGAGAGACGGCAATTCTCGGCAAATATGGGGATTGATGATTAATGATGCTACCTTGAATAGCCAAATTAATGCTTTCAGTAGCGCCAGAAGTAAAGATGATTTCTCTTGGGGAAGCACCGACTAATTCCGCCACTTGTCGCGCCGCTTGGGATACAGCTTTTTGGGTGCGATCGCCATAAATATGGTCTATACTGTTAGCATTCCCAAATTCTACCGTCATATAATGCAGGATTTTCTCAGCCACTCTGGGGTCAACTGGAGTGGTAGCATGGTAGTCGAGATAGATGGGATAAGAGTCAGTCATTGAATATCTATCAAATCAAGTCTGAACTATTATACAATCGCCGTCTTTCGGTCAGCCGATCCTGGGTATTCATTTGAAGCAGTTTAACCGTCGTGCGTCCTTCTGGAGTCACCCCCAAAATTGTCAATTGTTCCCGAGTAAAGTGTTCTATCCACTCCTGGGTTCTAGGATTGAATAGAAAACTGAATTCTCCCGTTTCTGGATCGAAAGAACCCAGATCGCTACCTTTGTGGCGATTGCAACGCCAGCAGGTCAAAGCCAGGTTATTCGCCTCGGTGATACCGCCGTGTTTTTGGGCGATAATATGGTCGATTTCGTGAGAAAAAAATGCAACATTTGCTGGAAGCAAGCAATATTCACAGCGATAATTGGCTCGTTCTTCAACGAAACGGCGAAGTGATGCGCTGATATAGTTTTCACTCATTTACCCGGTTTAAATAATGAAGATTGCCAGCTTTCAGCATAATCATTAGATGTTCGATTTGTTCGTACTCATCCAATTCTTGCTGTTCGGCGGGTGTCAGTTGCCCCGTTTTGCTACGAGATAGCAACGTTTGTAAGCGTTCCTGCATTTCAGGTGTGGGTTTAAAGGCGGCAATTTCTTCGGGAGTGGGTGCGCTGGCGAGAAAATTGAGGATATAGCGATAAATATGGACCGGGAGTGCCGGTTGTTGGAGAAATTGGACCAGAAGTTCGGGCAGGCGATCGCCCATTTGTGTTAACTGTCCTGAAAGTTCATCTGGGACTTCAATGGTAATTCTAGGCATATCGAACCTCCAATCAAATCGTTGCTTGGCAGAGGGGATAACTTCACCTTAACGGAAAACTGCCGGGTGCGATCGCTTTTTTGTAACAACTCATCCTGAGTAAGAGTTTCGCGATCGCCATAAATATGGTCTATACTGTTAGCATTCCCAAATTCTACCGTCATATAATGCAGGATTTTCTCAGCCACTCTGGGGTCAACGGTCGTCGTGGCGTGGTAGTCGAGATAGATAGGGGGAGAGTCAGTCATCAGATATCAAAGGTTTGAGATTACTTCAGTGGGATGTGAATGATTAGGTCTTGAAATTCATTTTCCTCTGCTGCGATCGCAATAAAAATCAACTCTTGAATAACGACCCCAACTTCTGCTTTTGGACGCAAAACAAAAATTCCCGGTATGTGGTGACCTTAGGTTAGATGTTCCGCCAAATGTACTGGCATTGACCGGCGATTGTTCGTCACCAGAACAAACTTGTTGAGTTCGCACCACAACAATATTTCTGGATCTTGAGTCCCTCTGGGTGGAATTCCTGGGTCTCCCACCATCCAAACGGTTAAATCCCGGGTACGACGTAAAATTTGCTCTTGATAGAGAGGAGGTACAGCCTGTTCAGAAATCATCTGATCACCTCTCAAAGTCCCTCTCCCACAGAGGGAGAGGGATTTAGGGTGAGGGCAATGTATTAAGCGACTGGTGAACAAGCTGTAAGTTTTCATCAATTAAGTATTTAATGTTCATGGAAAACTGGCTTTTTTATCCCTCCTTCTGCTTTTAAATTTAAGAGTCTGACCACAGGCGGCGGAGGATTATTATCCTGTTCGCGCTCAGATTTTAGGCAATATTCCAACCAGTTACCCATGTAATTGCTTACGATGTCTCGATGGTGAAGATAGTACAGAATTGTGGCATAAACTTGCTCTAGAGTCAGCGAAGGATAAGTTTTCGCGATTTCCTCAGCCGTGCAACGGCGATAGATGTACTCATAGAGAATCGTTTCAATACCGATTCGGGAGCCTTTGATGCGAATTTCATCAGAGGAGAGAATGTCAAAGTAATCCTGAAGTTGCATTTTGTCTTAACTCAGTTTTCTGCTATTTTAGCTGAAAGGCTAACACTTAGAGGTGAAAAGATGAAAATAATTTTCAGGTTTTGGCATCCAAGTCATAGCATTGATAATTCGCCGTCTGATGACCTGCCGTATTCGGCGATCAATACTTATCCTTGGCTCATTTTTTTGGGGTCATGAACATTATGGGGTTTCGGCATCGCTATTGATATTAAACCAGTTCTGAGTGTCAAGGCGTTCCCAAGCTATTCGCAGATGGTTAGGTTTAAATAGATGGCGCTTGCGATCGCTCCATTCCTGTACTTTTTCAATAGCGCGATCGCAATCGATGGCAGCTTGCGGATCTTCCGTGGCCACCCAGTGAAGGGTTGCCAACATTTCCAGCCCGTAAGGGGTCTCAAATCCTTCAATTAAATCGCTGACTCGTTGCAGGCGCGCGCCCGTATCGGGATGTGCTGATAAAAAGCGATCGGCAGCGTCACGACCCTTTTCTAAGACATACATTGCCGAAGTTTCAGTGCGATCGCCATATCCGCGAATGTAATGACCTTCAATCTTTTGCAAAACATGATTAAGATTGTCTGCATAAGGTCCGAATTGATGTTTGACGTAGCGCAGTCTTAACGGTTCGCCAGCTACTTGCAAAAAATAGGCGAGTTTTTGAATTTCCAGCTTAGTTAAGCGATACCCAGGAATCCCGTACAATTCCAGCAAGCGAATCAATAAAGCACGCCCGATGGTCATTTTAGGGGTAGAGGTAGCCACCGGTATTTGGTCCGCCACCGGTGCGCCAGTCGGTTCAAAAATCATCACCTCAATATCGGGAACTTCCGCAAAAGATTGAACGATGAGAGGCTTAACTGCCGCCCAATCTAAGCCCCCATTTCCGCATCCCAGAGGAGGAATTGCGATCGAGGTAATTTCTAACCGTTTGACTTCCTCAACCAGTGCAATTAATCCCGCTTTGATATCTTCTATTTTAGATTTTCCCTTCCAGTGGCGCTTAGTGGGGAAATTAATGATGTATTTGGGGAATAGCTTATCCGTAGCAACTACAAACATCTGCCCCGGATGGATTCTCTTAGCATCACAAGCTGTTTTATAGGCTCGGAAATTTTCCGGGAACGCCTGCTTAAATTGCAAAGCAATCCCCTTCCCCATGACACCGACACAGTTAACGGTGTTCACCAGGGCATCAGCCTTTTCTGTCAATAGGTTGCCTTGCTTAAAGTGAATCATTGCCGGGAGTTGCTCTTTTGGTCAATGCCTTAATTTTAATAGTACCATTCCCGAAAAACCTTTACAGGTGTCGAAATCGTAAAGTTTTGTAATATTTCTTCAACCTCGGCTTTTCTTCCGGCATCTATCACCCGGATTTCTCGCACGAGTGTCCAAGGGAAGAACTCATAAACCAAGAATTCCGCTTGTCTGCGGCGCTTCCGGTCTCCATCCTCCAGGGTATCTGCCCAATACCGTGCATTCATAATCTCCCAATCAATCGCATTGAGAGAGTCGAGATTGTCATAAAATTCTGAATACCTAACAATTGCGTGACCGTCCGTAAATGCAAAAGGAAGACTTGCTGCTGCGATATCCTCCGCTGTTGCCACTAAGTGAATCACCGGACTTTGCCCCTGTTCATATCCTTGAACGTTGCCTCTGGATATGGCGTAAAGCATCGGAGAACGAGGCGCAAAATACCAAGGAACGTAATCATGAAGAGTGCCGCCCCTGGAACAAGGAATATTAATTTGAGCGCGTTTATTCTGGATGGTTTCGTGAGCAATATCTACATAATTGATCCGCTGAGATTTTAAGCGATTGTTAGCAAGGAGGTCCTCAGAACGCAAAATAGAGGGTAAATTTTTAAGATGGGTAATATGGTAGATATAGGTGGTCATCTGACAATCATAGGGGGACGGAGGAGGGTAAGCAGATCTCAATCAGGCGTGACAGCAGGATTTGAGGGTAAGCATCATGTACTCATCACTCATTCCCGCCCGTTTCATTTCCACATACTGTAAGCTAACTTTTTTGTCAATTAAATTTAATACCGAATTAGATGGGCTTACCCTGTCGATTATAGCAATTGGGGATTCGGGAAAGCTGCGATCGCATTTCTAGTTGACAGTGTAGCGATCGCCACTTCAGAAATCTGACAACTACTTCCTCCGGCGGAACTAAGGGAACCTTGCTCAAAACCTGTTTAAATTGTTCCCAATTCCCCCGTTTTGCTGGCTCCACGACATAATCTTGAGTCATCCAAGGGGAAACTTGAGCCGAAAAGGCGATCGCCACCCATTGGTCAAGGGAGATATTGTCTCTTTCTGCCAATTTGGTAATTTGGTGGTACAATGTATGGGAAATGGTTAGGTTTAACTAACGCATTTAAAGTGGGAACGTCAAGCTAAAGGTCAATTTTCACAACTCACTTCAGCAGTGGAGTTTTTAGCCATAAATTCTTTGACATCTAAAACCTCGATTGTCACTACCTCTCCACTGGAAGAATAGTGAAGAATTAGGGAGCCTTCATCTTCAGCATAGGCAATGGGTTCCTCTGATAGTTCAATCAGCAAAGCATCCACATCTGGACTATATCGAATCCGTTTCATATCGCGACCTCCTTCCTGGGTAGTGGGTAATGACTAAAATGCGATCGGCATATTCTCTGTAAACGACTCTGAGAACTAAAGTCTCATTTAATCTTTTTTGAGCGATGTATTTTTCTCCTCCCCTAGACTCTACTTTGTCTGGCGCTCGGATTGTGTCTTGAATTATCTCTGGAGAAGTGGTTTTGAATCGCCATGAGAGACATTTGCCAAACCCCGTTTGTCCAACCGCTGACTATCTCTGCTTTTTTCCATAAAGGGAGCGATCGCCACAATTTAAACTGATGGAGTTCAGCATTGATATCAGTATCGATAGACTGGGTTCTATAGTTGGGCTGAATCTCGCTTATTTGTGTCAGTTGTCCCGAAAGTTCATCCGGCACATCAATGGTAATTCTAGGCATATCGAACCTCCAATCAAATCGTTGCTTGGCAGAGAGAGAGGTGGTCGAGATAGAAGGGAAAGGTTTAAAGCATCTGCCATCACCCTGAAATTTAACCCCCTGAATACGCTCTGTAGATCAAGAGAAATATAAGAGGAACTTTCCAGCGAACACTCCCTAAACAAAGTCAGGACTAAGTAGGTAGGCGAAAATATTTCCAGATTCGTTTTGCCTAAAACCCTTTTGCTGCCAGGGTTATGCCGGTTGCTCAACTTCGGGTTAATTCCGCCGACCTACTTAGCTGGGAGGCATAATGAGAGGAATTTCTTGATTTCGGTTTTTGCGGTAAATCGTAAAATCGCTGTCGAGGGTTAACACCATACTTTGAGGATATAACTCAGCCATCCTAACGATACAGGCATCTGCAAGGGACATCGGCACCGACTGGTAGCGCCTCGACAGTTCTTGTATGGAAGCGGCTTCTTCATTCAAGCGAAAAGAGATTTGAATCGTGCCGTTATTTAGTAAATAAATAACTGACTCTTGACCGTTATGTAGGTTTTTTAAAAGAAAACAAGCCTCTGAAATTACCGATTCACAAGTCAATAAAGGCGGTTTAACTTGAGCCACTTCCTGTTTTACCCACTCATGCCAACTATCGCGTTTATTAAGTAACGCAACCAATGGCCCCGTATCGATGATGATTCCCCGTCTCATGACCTGCCGTATCCCTCAAGATAATTTTTGTTTGTTGAGAGATCCGCTGGTCCTTCCACACAGCCAATAAATTGTGCCGCTTTAGTGAGAACTGATTCGGCAGTTTCATCTTCTTGAGAGAGATCTGTATCGGGTGCAATTTGTAAGTGTAACAATTCTACGAAATTAAGCACTTCCTGCTGTTTTTCAGGAGGTAAATTTTCCAATTTTTCCACAATGGTCTGAACAAGGCTCATGGCGGATCTCCATTTTTAGTTTATTGAGTATTATATCAGCTTGAAAGTGATTGTGATCCATCCAGGCATAGAATCGCGATCGCTGGGTGGACATGGTGAACGGCTAAACGCAGGAATTCGACAATTGGAAGAGGGAAATTTTCATCGGCATCAAGACGCACCCTATTTCAATCATCCTCATTTCTTTGAATTGCCGCTTCCATTTCCTCTAGCCTGGGAATAGTTCCAAGCATTGACTAAATCTTGGGCGCTGAGTTGAGGAAAATCTTGTAAAATACGACCATTTGAAGAGGTGGTACTATTTGATCAGAGGAAGGGTAAATCTGCGATCGCCACTTCAGAAATCTGACAACTACTTCCTCCGGCGGAACTAAGGGAACCTTGCTCAAAACCTGTTTAAATTGTTCCCAATTCCCCCGTTTTGCTGGCTCCACGACATAATCTTGAGTCATCCAAGGGGAAACTTGAGCCGAAAAGGCGATCGCCGCCAGTGGGTCAAGGGAGATATTGTCTCGTTCTGCAAATTTTGTAACTTGTTTGTACAAAGAATCGGGAATTTTAACAGTTAAGTCGCTCATTTTATTTCTCTGACTTCTTGCAGAAACTCTTTAAATGATAAAATTAAGAGTTGGGCAGGGTGAATTGGGCGCTGGGAGCAGAAGTATGATTTCAGCTTTAACTTTGAGAAAATCACCCTGGATCAGAAACCTTAGTGATTTCTGGTGGCGACAAGGTTCTGTAGGCTTGCTGAGGATGAGTGGGTTCGTTAGGATATCTTGCCTCTAATAAGCTCTGCTTTAACATCGGATTTACATAGTGGTTCCTGATGCTGTCTGGTTCGCGCTTCAATAAGTCAGCTAATGTTCGCAGTGGTAAGTAATGTTCGGAACATAATTTTAAAATAACCTGCTCAACAATCTCTTTACTGATGCGACTTTTGGCACGGACAGGAGCTGCAATCTCTTCCAAGCGCTGATAATGTTCGGAGCTAGGCTCGTAATGTTCGGAGTTAGGCTCGTAATGTTCGGAGCTAGGCTCGTAATGTTCGGAGCTAGGCTCGTAATGTTCGGAGCTAGGCTCGTAATGTTCGGAGCTAGGCTCGTAATGTTCGAAGCTAGGCTTTGGGTTGGTTGGCACCTTCTTCATCCCCAGTACATTAGAAGGGTCATCAAAAATCCACACTGCCTCGGTGGGTAAATCCTTCTGGAAAAACACCACATTCGCTTTTACCCCTTGAAAATCCGGCGTAAAGGTTTTGCGAGGCAAGCACAACACCGTATGCGCGTTGCAATCCTGCATCACAATTTTAACCCACCTTCCGCCGGTTTAATTGTCGATTTTTTATTTTTTAAACCCTTGGACCCTGAAGGGTTTCAGCCCCACCCCATTTTATTTTGCATTTATTCCACTGTTTCTTCAAGATCCCTACCAGTAGGATTCTCTAATAGACGGTTGGTAATTTTATCCTCTTTCGCAAATTCCCCTAAACTGGCTTTAATATTTTTTTTGCACTTTTCTCCTATTTCTGCTGTTTTTTCGGATTCTCTTTGACTAATCAGCTTCTCTATTTCTTCTTGAGTTTTACCTTCACCCTGGCAGCGAGCTCTCAAAAGCTGAATCTCTTGTTTAAATTCTGTAGAATTCAGGGATGAATTGACTGCCGCATCTATGTATTGGTTCCGCATCTGAATCATGGCATAGACCGAGTCAGGCAAATTTCTTCTATATGCTTCAGCAAGGGAAACATCGGTAGCTGTGTTTAATCCATGTAACAGCGTCTCATAAGCGTGTTGGCAGTGAACCATCTCTAAAATGGCATACCGAAAGAAGCTCCATTGACTCTCATTAAGTTCTTTCACACTTTGAGCTAAAAGGCCGCGCAAACCTAGTTCATTGGGAGCGAAGACTTTTGCTCTGGGTTCATTCACAAAACCTTTTAGAGTACGATGCTCCACCTCTGTTCCCGATGAAAAGTAGGTGTTCATCGCGTTGAGGTACAGATTGGAAACAAATTCAATGACCTGAAGACGCCGATCGTAGGGTGTACCTGTATCTAGCATCAATTCTACCACTGAATGAACCGCCATCAAGTATCCGAGTTGGAAAGCTTGTGTGGAAACTGTATCAAAAATTGACTTGGCTCGATTGATCAACTCTTTTCGCTCGGCTTCATTGCCTTCAGCAGAGAAAAATTTCTCATAATCGATACTAAAGAACCTTGCGGCTGTCCGGCTTTTTATCTCATTCTCATAGCCATTGAGTGTTGAAGCCGTTGTTTTAGCATATTTTAGCTGGTTCTTTACATAATCTCCAATTGATCGCCCTTCTTCTTGAAGTGTTTCTTCCCGTTCTCGAAGCCGCTTAATATGTTCTTCAAAAACACTTCGGACTCCACTCCCTTCAAAAAGCAGACTATAGCACTTGCGCTGAATCGGATCTGCTCTCAAATCTGGATCCATTAACCGAGTGCGTAAGGCTCTCATTTCAGAGTTATGTACGGCAAACGGACGAAACCCATCAAAGAGTGGAAGCATCACAGCATCCGAAACATTCCCCAATAGCTCGACCGCTTGTTCTACTTCATCCGGGGGATGAGATCTACCCGAACGGCGGGAAAGTGTAGACCACTTCTGAAGATCCGTTCCTACCAAAATTGTAGCTGGACGCTCTGAGTTTTGGATTCTTCTGCCATCGGTGATATCTTGTTTGGACTTAAGATCGAAAGCGGAGGGTACACCAAAAGCAACGGCTGCGTGCATTTTGTGTAAAGCTACTGCAGAGGTGTATTCAAGTTGACCCGCTACCACTTCAGTCCTGCGGTGTTGAGCTTCAGAAACTGAATCTCCAAAAGCAAAGGAATAAATATGAGCAATTGAAGCGTCTGACTCCCCACGACCTTTCAATTTGGAAAGGGTTTTACGCATCATCCTAGCTGCCAAGTCTTCATCGTCCAGTAAAAGTTCTCGGGATTGACTGACTGGCTTGGCGTTCTTATTGACAACTAAAAATATTTCTCGGCATACTGCTGGCAAGCTGATTCCTTTCTGCTTGAATTGTTCATTGTTGTTGTGTAAATCGGGAAAGAAAACAATGCAAATCGGTAATTCGATATTTTTGATTTGATTTTCCGTGAGGTGGAGGTGATTATAAAATCCGGCAAAGTTATTTGCAGCCCAGCTATTGTTTATTTGTCTATGTAGGGCTAATACAGCCATGGCTCGATGTTGACCATCAACGATAATGAATGCCGTTTTTTGTCGGTTATATTTGATGACTCCTAGGGGAGTAATGGAGCCGTCAATTTTAGCTTTTTCAAAATCAAATAAGTCACCAAAGCTGATTGACAGTTCACTGACTTGGCGCGGTGCTGGGTAGTAAGACTCGATTCCCGTTTTTTCTGATTTTTTGGGGACTAATACTGCAAGAATTGGAGGGAAAAATCTGGCAAATGCCCCCGATTCTCCTAGTAAATAAGGTATTAAATCGTGAGCAACGCGAGAATCATCTAAATCCCTTTGGAGAAGTTCATCAAACGTTAAGTCTTCTATATTAAAAACTTCCCGCCAAGGAACCATCTGAGAAGCGAGAGAGTTTTCCCAAATCCCTTCTGATCCGGGTTTCATTTTTGTTAACAAAAACTGAGCGCGTACTCGGTTATCGTCTGAACCGATAGTAAACTCGCCGTAGGTTCCGTAAATCGGCTCTTTTTGAACTCCAAAGCTAAATGACATATCAGCGTCTCCCACAAATTGGATCTGCAACAAGTTGAAGTAGCTTCTCTAGAGCGCGTCTAGAAGCTGAATCTGATTCGATATCTTCAGTATCCGGCCCAATATCAGATGGAAGTGCATTAGTAGGATAAATATGCACTACTAAATCTCTTAGCGGTATCTTTCTGATTCGGGCTTCAAGTGCAAATGAATGCGGTAAGTTTAGGGTTTCCATTGTCAATTGAACTGTTGCATCAGGACACAAATTCAAATATTTGCTTACAGGGGAATCCTCATTCCACAATTCATCTAAACACAAGTAATGCTGACGATACACTCTTTGTTTAAGATTTTTTGCTATCCCTATATAAATGGGTCGTGTAAAAAAATATACTGAATTAGATTTTAGGAAATTTACCAATAAATTATCTGCACTATCAATGGCGTTTGCAATGACGGCAGAGGCTAATTGTCTTTTAAAACCATAAACAACGTCTAAAGACGATTTTGCCACTAATCGAACTCCATAACGCATTTGAATTTCTGTCGATATTTCTCCGGGAGGGTCAAGGAAAGATGAAATTATTTGTTCAACTGATTTAGGCTCGATAACTAGCGGCTTGTAGTACCAAGCATACAAACCTGATGTCTCAGGAATACGTGCAATTTCGATTCCCCCTTGAAACTCCAGCCGATCGCTTGGCATTCGTTTACCCCTCCTAGACTATTTGCTTCTGTTTCACAAATGACAGGCCAAACATGGTAAATCCTCATCTTCCTCATCTAAGACTGAAGACAGGACATCAGCTAAAGGTCGATTGGGGACTGATTTTGTTGTTTCCTTGGCCATTGCTTTCTCATGGTTGGCAATAATTTCCTCCTTGCGTTCGAGTAGTTCGAGCAGCGTTTCCCCATCCGTCCAAGTGTAATGCCTGCCGTCACTATGATTCTGCTCGTAGTCAACCGCCTGAGCAAACAGATCCGGATGTTCCTCCGCCAGCTTTACCCATTCATATTTTCGCTGAAAAAAACAGAAAAAGCAACCGGAGCGACTGCGCCAACGATAATAGTCGGGGAGTCCAATGCCGCTCTCTTCTAGCAACCGTAGGATATCAGCTTTTACCAAACCCTTTTCTTTAAACGGATATACTGGGCGAATATTTGGTTTGGTGGAGATGTAACCATCGCGGTTTTCGTCGGCGCGGATGCCAATATAGCTTATGGTTTCGTCGTCCCCGACAAATTCCTCTAGGGGCTTGATTTTCATCATCACCGTACACCAGCGCTTTTGGGGTGAGGGAAGTAACCCGCCATGAATGTCGAGCCAATGGTCAAATCCTCGCTTGGCACTCAGATAGTGAATTTTAATCCCTAAGCGAGCTTTGATGCGATCGAGATACTCGTAAGTTTCGGGCAACTCCTTATGAGTGTCGCAGAAGAAGTATTCCATCTGCGGCACCTGTTTGTGCAGGAGTACGGCGAGGGCCGTGCTGTCCTTGCCACCGGATAAACCGAGGATATGTCGAAGGGGTTTGTTGCTCATATCTCCTGTAATTTTCCCACATTTCGGGCTGCTCACCCTAACTTTAGCAAGTTTTTCGAGGGCTTTTTTACCAAATTTTGCTTAAATCCAGAACAAACCCAGGCAAGATTGGCTCGCCACTAACTGTAGCCGGACTATTGAGGCATTCTACCGCATTTCCGGGACGATATATGTAAACTCGACGCTGTTTGCAGTCTATCAGCCATCCCAGTTGCACCCCATTATCGATGTACTGTTGCATTTTGTCTTGGAGTAGTTTTAAGGGGTCAGATAGCGATCGCAATTCCACCACAAAATCCGGCGCAATCGGTGCAAATTTTTCCTGTTCTTCTGCTGTAAGGGCGTTCCATCGTTCCAACTTCACCCAAGCAGCATCGGGAGAAATTTGCGCTCCATTCGGTAAAGTAAAACCCGTACCCGAATCAAACCCAATTCCCGTCTCGTCTCCTTCAGTCCAGTTATAAAGCTGGCCGAGTAGTCTAAAATTGCGTCCACCCGTTTCGCTGCCAGTGGGGGGCATAATCACTAATTCTCCTGTGGCTGTGCGTTCAAGGCGTAAGTCTCGATTGAGTTGACAAATTTCTAAAAATTGCTCTGGGGTTAACTCGATCGCCGGATGGAGATGCAACACCACGGGATGATTTTCCATAGTCTGAGGAGTTTTCGTCGGATTCATGGTAAACCTCCTGGATTTGGCGATTAATTCACACTGATTTGATCGGCTTCAGGCTTCAGGGTTTGACGCTTTCCCTGCATTTGAGGAATATTCTCGGGGGAGGTTGCTGCCAAAACTCTTTCGGTTAGTTTAGCAACAAAGGCTTGCTGGAGTTGAGGATTATCTCGCAAAATCGGTTTTTGCAATATTTCTTCAACCAACGCCTCGATTTTACCTTGGGATTCGCGATCGCTCCAGACTATGCCGTGGGTTTCCTTGCCGTCGGGACGGGTAACCGTAATCCGCCGCGCCTCAAATCCCTCTCCTTTGGCGGCGACTTCTTTCTGCAAGGCTTCCAGGTTCTTAAACCTTCTGGCGATGTCGCTGAGTTTAATCTCGAATCCGGTGGCATCTTCATCAGTCCAGGACTCGGCAGGTTTATCGGCAACTATCATCACCAGTGCTTCTAACCACTGGCGATCGCTTTTATTCTCATCTGCTGCCGCCTGAGCAAAACTGGTTAGGCGACGTTCCAGAGATTGACCGCTAATATAACTCGCACGCACTCGCAAATCTTCCCGCAGGCGAGTTTCGGGGCTTCTGATGCCAAACGCCTCGTATAAGCGCGTCTGACAGTCGTTGAGCAAGCAATCATAAGCAGTCTGAATCTCTCGCAGGGCTTCTACTAGCTTGGTGCGGAGGGTTTTGGCAATATTGGCATCCTCTCCCTCTTGGCTGGTAATTGCCGGCAAACCACAGGCTTGCGGTAAAGATGTAAACACCAGTTCGTCCGGTTCCTGGTCTCGCTGCAACGCCTGCAACACCCCCACTGCTTGGGCGCTGAGGCGCTTAGTTTGAGTGGTGTAGGGGGGTAATGCTTTGGCGAATTGAAACAAGGGTTTAACGACTGTTAACAGGGTGATATTACGAAGCCCCGGTTTATTGAGGGGTTTGCGTTTCCCCCAAATTGCCTCCAATTCTTTAAAGACTTGCGATCGCACTCCGAGGACTTCAAAGTATTTCACGGAAAAGCGATCGGGATACCTCACCAATATCTCGAAATGTTCCAATCCCAACACGGGGATAAAGGAGCCATCTTTATAAACCCCCACGTCGTCGATAAGGTAAAGCAGCACCGCCGCTAACAATATGGCGATCGCCCCTTGTTTCATGCCGTAGGGAGGCGCTTGCAGGCGCTGATAAAGCAAATCTAAGGTTTGCTGTTGTTCTTTCGCTTCCAGACAAAAGGTTTCAATCGCCTTCCAAACGTTGAAAATCCCCGCATCTTCCGGCGGCGGGTAAAATCCCCACTGGTCATCCTCGCAGCGATGGATTTTGGTTTCCGACAAAAGGGAGTAATAGATACTCACTTCCGGGCTGTATCCTGTCAATTCTAACCGTTGGCGATCGCCGTATTGCAACATTGCCGAAATCAACTCCAGTCTCGCCTTAGCGCCTTGGGAGGTGAGGTCGCGCCGATTGATTAGTTCATTCCACAAAATCGGGGTTTGAGGATAAACCTGATCGCACACCCGCGACAGTTGGGCGTGAAAATGGGTAATGTGGTTGAGGGTTTCTTGTTTTCCCAAAATCCAGCATTGGTTGGGATTTTCCGCGAGGTCAAAAGCCTGACTAAGGCTATCATCAAATAACTCCTCGGCTTGCACTAAACGGTAACGCACTTCTCGCCGCGCCACCCCGTCGCTTTGCAATTCGGGAGCATTATTTTCAATGTGTCGCAATGCAGCCAATTCCCGCGCCTGTATCCGCAAGGTTTCCAATTTGGCGACACCAACCACGATTAAAGGTTTGCCGTCGGTGGTCATTTCTGGCATAACATTGGGCAATTGTTCCCCCACCCAATAAGCGATCGCACCGTCGGCATCTTTCAGGGTACAAGAAAGAGCGGAGAGATGTATAGGATTATCAAGATAGCGCCGTTCAAAATAGCGCAGGGTTCCTGTAACATAACTGTGTCGTTGGGCGACTAGGGGTTCCAAAGGGCGAATTTCCGACAGAAGTTCGACTAGGGTGGTGCGATCGCTTCCCAAATAGTCGGCTACGGCGCTATCTACATTAAAATCAGACCCTTCCCAAATCCGCAACTCATCAACTTGTCGCCGATAGGTAACGATTCCTTTTTGCAGCAGGTTCTCGATCGCTTTTTCCCACTCCTGGGACTCGTCCACACCGTCACACATTGCCAAAGCCACAAGCGATCGTGTAGCTTTCAGCCCCCCGGTGGTGGTGACAATATTTAAGGTTCCGATAGTTTTCAGCACCCGTAAACTGTCAGGATCCAAGGTTTTGGAAACATCGTTAATTAAGCCCTGCACTTCTATCCATCGTTGCAGTTTCGGGCGGGAGGTGATACCCATCCCCACGGCTTCGATAAAATAGTCGTAAACACGGTCGAGTTTCAAGGTCGGCAGTTTCGTATCATCTGCGATCGTCTCTTCTAAATAGCGCCTAAAGGAATAGGGTTCGGCACTGGTGAGGAATGTAAATAAGGAGCGATCGTTTTGGGCGTATTGGGTGCATAATTCAGGTAATACTAACGCCGCCAACGGATGCAGGGGATAGGTTGCACCCAGCACCTCAGTAGTGATGTCTGAGGTAAGTGCGACAGGTAGTGAATCAAACCATTGTCTAGCCCTGTCATTAATCGCGCCTGTATAGGTTTTGGCATTTGAAGCATCGATCGCCTTACCCACCAATCGAAGCATTTGAGGGGAGGAATCTTTAAAGGGGATATCTTCAAACCTGCCTTGAATTTTCGCCCATTCGTTGCGTTGAACAGAACTCAATCTTTCCCCATAGTCTGCAAAGGCTTGATGTAGCAAACCAATTAAATAAATGGGAGAATTGCTATCACGAGGAAGTTCTGCTAATTGTTGCAACAGATATAAATCTTCTGCCCCTTGATTTTGGGCGACAAATTCTAGGTTTTTTCCTAACTCATCAATGATAATTAACAGGGGAGTTGCGGCGGCTTTACTAATTTCTTTAACTAGGGTGACAACATCTTTACTATTGACAGAGTTTTGGTGGTCAATTTCTGCATTTAAATCTACTAAGTCTCGGTATACTTGGGGTCTTTTCTGTGGGTTTTTGTCAGCCCAAAAACTTTCACAGCCACGATATAAAGCCCTAATAATTGTATGGCTTAAAGGTTCCCTTTGTGCGGTGACAATCGCCCTAAAAAAACCTGCTTTGGGGATAGTTTTAGTTAATGATAAATACTCTTTACTGTCGCTACCAAGGGTAGTTTCAATTAGTGCTAAGGCTTCCTGGTGGGCGGAATTTTTTTCGTCGCCACAGGCGGCAATTAAGAATTGAGCAAAGGATGATTTTCCGGTTCCATAGACTCCGGTTAGCGTCCAGGCGCGGTTAGCTTGGGGGTTAGTAAATCCGGTCAAAATTCGCCGCAGTGCATCTAGCGATCGCTCTGTTAGAATATATCCGGCTAAGGCTTCCACATTGTCAAAATCCCGCTCGATATTGATAGACCGAGAATAGCGACGATTGAGGCTAAAATAATCTGATAAAAGTTTAGGCATTGGATTAATCAACTCTCCTTTTATTGTAATACATTCCCAGCAGATGATCCGCTAATTCTTGGGGATTTTGGGTAAAGTAAAACTGAATTAATCCGGCGGCTTCCGATAAACCGATCGCATCCCACCCCCGCGCCACCCGTTCAATGGCATCACAGACGGCACTTTCTGGCAACTTAAATACCATACCGGGGCTACCGATATCATAAAGCAGCCGAGACAGGGCGATCGTGCGTTGTTCACGCCCCACAAATTCAGCGTATTCTAAGCAGGCTGCTACTACAATTTCCGGGGGTAAATTCCGCTTCTGGTTGACTCGGAAGGTGTAATATTTAGAGTCGCCAGCCCTAGTAATTAAACCCAATTCGGCAAAAGGACAATCAATCGAATCCTCACTCACTTGATGATTTCGGCTTTGTTTAACGTACATCCTTAGCAGACAGCTAACATCTTTATTAATTGAAGAATCAGCCAGATTTTTTTTGAGAGTTTTCCCATAGTCGGACACCGCCAAGAACAAATCATTTTGGGAAAATTCCACCCGCCGAAACTGATTAAAAGTGTAATGCCATGCTGCCGCGTCGCAGGGGGGTTTGAGCAAATTCCAGTGTAGCAACCACAGAGAAGCTGGATCTTCCAAAAACGGATCCCAGCCGTCATCTTTTAAAAGATTTTCGCCGAATACTGTAGGGCGATCGCCTTCTAAAATCTTAAAGGCTTGACACCAATAACGAAGCGATCGCACCATATTTTTCCCCACACCGAGACGCACTGGCGCATCTTCCGCCAAAAATACCCCAGGATCTTCCTTAGCTTTATCAAAACCCTTTTTCAGCCAGCCAAACCGAGGGTGAAAGGTCTCGTGACGGGCAAAAACCGGATTCACGCTTTGGGGTGGATCGATGATATGACGATTGAGGCTGGTTTGAATCACGATGGTTTCCGGTGACGTCTGGTAAACAAAACCCTTATTGTTACCCAGTCTGTGCCTGGGCGATCGGCCTGAGCAATAAAATTTTACATTCTTAACTCAGGGACTGGATCAGCTTGTTATAGCGGTTCGGTGGACTCATTATGTACTTTTCAAAGCCCCTCTCCCTTTCTGGGAGAGGGGTTTGGGGTGAGGGCGTATTCCTTATGGACATGAGAAACGCTATATGTCCATCGTCCATAGTACCGCGCTGGAGCAAAAAGTCAACCTACCGGCGGCTATAGAGACCCTGCCATCGTCCTCCTATTCCAGAAGCGGTAGAGTTCACACCAGGGCGATCGCTTCAATCTGTTGGCGGATCAACCGGGTTTTCCCGAGGCGATCGCCCTTGGTGGGGAAAAATTTCTCCTGCCATGGCTTCTCATCCTGACGATTTAGGTACAGAATACAGACATTTGTATCCAGTAAATAAATCACTCGATTTCTTCCCTCACCTGATATTCCCCTGGGTCATATCTGACCAACGGTTCATCGGCTAAACAGCCTGCGGTTTGTTCAAAAAATCCCGGAGGCCAGCCTAATTCGTCTGGGGTTTGAGTGGCGGAAGGTGGAGAAGCGGATTGATAGATAACAGCTATCTCTAACTCTTGATTCGCTAAATCTTGAGGCACTTGTAAAATAACTTTTCCTTCCCCATCCGCCCGGATTTTGAGTTTGATAATTTCCATCGTATATTTTGCCTGTTCAATTGATAGATTTTGAACAAATTATAACCAGATTTTATGTGACCTTTTGCACCAGGGGTACGCTGGAGGTTTGATCACCCGCCAGGTCTTCCCACTACTTAACCCTCAACGTGCGATCGCTTTCACGGAAGATTAAACGTCACTGAAGACAGTTTTTTTCCATTGGTCAATCACAATCAACCGCATATCTCGGAGTGTTTCCCCACAGTGCATATCCCCCTGTTCACAGGTTCAAAAATCTAAGTTTTTTCTCTGCCTTGGACTAAAAATTGAGGGATAACAACGGTGTAAGTCTGATTGGGTCTAAGGAGCGATCGCCTTCTAAAATCTTAAAGGCTTGACACCAATAACGAAGCGATCGCACCATATTTTTCCCCACACCGAGACGCACTGGCGCATCTTCCGCCAAAAAAATACGATCATCTTTTTCGGCTTGATCAAACCCCTTTTTTAGCCAGCCAAACCGAGGGTGAAACGTCTCGTGACGGGCGAAAACCGGATTGGGGGACTGGATACTTGAAGGGCTTTGAATCATAATAGTTGTAGACAGCGGTTGCTATTGTTATCATTAATGATAGCCTATAGATAAGCGCCAAATTGAGCAATGGTAATGGGAAGTAATGAACACTCGTCGGACTCGTAGTCAAGAACGAATTTTGAACAAACTTAAAACCCTGAGGCGATCGCTTTCGGCTCAGGATCTGTATATGGAAATGCGTAAAAATGACCAGGCTATGGGACTAGCCACAATTTACCGTTCCCTCGATGCACTGAAAAAGGAGGGTTTGGTTCATGTGCGGCTATTAGGGACTGGGGAATCTGTTTATGGTCTGGTACAGGAGGATGAACACTATCTGACCTGTGTTGAGTGTGGTTACTCAATTGTGATTGATGAGTGTCCAGTGCATCATTTAGAAACCACCTTACAAGAATCCCACCATTTTAAGATTTACTATCATACCCTGGAATTTTTTGGTTTATGCGATCGCTGTGCTAAGAACAGCAAATCGTGATGGTCTCCACCACCAAATCACTCGGATTTTTTCGGCTTATAGGTAGAAGCCACCTGTAGTTCTTTTAACTGTTTTTGATCAACCCCAGACGGTGCATTGGTCAGCAAACAACGGGCTTGTTGTGTCTTAGGAAATGCAATCACATCTCGGATCGAATCTTCCCCAGCTAATAGCATCACTAAGCGGTCTAAACCGTAAGCAATACCGCCATGGGGGGGTGTTCCATATTCAAAGGCTTCTAATAAAAAGCCAAATTTATTGTAGGCTTCCTCCGTAGATAAACCGATCGCATCAAACACCTTCTCTTGAATTTCCCGCTGATAAATCCTGAGACTACCGCCGCCAATTTCCGTACCATTTAGCACCAAATCGTAAGCCTGAGCCCTCGCCGTTTTCAAATCGTTAATATCATCAGGATGGGGAGAAGTAAAGGGGTGATGGATAGCTTCCAGGCGTTTTTCATCCTGGTTCCACTCAAACATAGGAAAATCCGTCACCCACAGCAGATTAATTTGGTTCGGGTCAATCAATCCCAACCTGTTACCAATCACTAATCGCAGTCTGTCCAAGGTTTTATTAACCGTGGCTACATCCCCCGCACCAAACAGTAATAAATCCCCCGCTTTAGCATTAGTGCGCTGCAGAATTTCCGCTTTTTGGTCATCACTCAGGTTATCTTTAATCGCGCCGATAGTATCGATTTGTCCATCGGCTTTCACCCTAATATAAGCCAATCCTTTCGCCCCGGCTTCGGTGGCTTCTTTAAACAAATCCCCACCGGGTTTAATTTGCACATTAGAAATCAAATCATTTCCCCCAGGAATCGGCAGGATTTTCACAATCCCCCCCGATTTTATGGCGGCGGAAAATACTTTAAAACCGGAATCTTTCAGCAGGTCAGAAACATCAGCCAGTTCTAAGCCAAAGCGGGTATCTGGTCTATCACTCCCATAGCGTTCCATCGCCTCACTATAGGTCATGCGCGGGAATGGGCGGGGTAAATCAATATTTTTGACAGTCTTAAAAATATGACAAACCAGGTTCTCATTTAAGGCGAGAACTTCCTCCTGAGACATGAAACTCATCTCCATGTCTAATTGAGTAAATTCCGGTTGTCGGTCAGCCCGTAGATCTTCATCCCGGAAACAGCGGGCGATCTGATAATAGCGATCGAACCCGGAGACCATCAGCATTTGTTTAAACAATTGGGGAGACTGAGGAAGGGCGAACCACTCCCCGGGGTTAACCCGACTGGGAACCAAATAATCCCGTGCGCCTTCGGGAGTCGATCGCGTCAAAATTGGGGTTTCCACCTCAATAAAATGTTCTTGATCTTCCAGGAAGCGCCGCATAGCCTTAATCACCTCATGGCGCAATTGTAGGTTACGGGTCATGCGTTCCCGTCGCAGGTCCAAATATCTATACTTGAGGCGTAATTCTTCGCGGACCGATTCGGTATCATTACTAGATACCAGGAATGGTAGAGGCTTTCCTAGTCCGTTGAGGATCTCGATTTCATCAGCATATACTTCTATATCCCCCCCAGGTATTTTGGGGTTGATGGACTCTTCGGGACGCTGTGAAACCCGACCAGTGATGCGTAAAACGTATTCATTACGGACAGAAGTAGAAAGGCTGTAGGAATTAGGGGTGCGTTCAGGATCGCTGATAATTTGTACCAGACCACTGCGATCGCGCAGATCCAGAAATACCACCCCCCCATGATCGCGATAGCGATCGACCCAGCCGCAGAGGGTGACTGTTTCTCCAATATTAACACTTCTTAGGTGTCCGCAGTAGTAGGTTCTCATGGTTATCGCGGGTAGGTTCTCAATTGAAAATTTTAGTCTCGCAGTGTACCAGTATACGAGATTATGCTGAAAACTCGCACTAATTTTTTAGGCCAACTTTTTAGGTAATTTGACCGTAAAACAGCTACCCTGACCCTTTTGGGATTTCACATCAATACTGCCATGATGGGCGGCAACAATTCGGGAGACCAAATGCAGTCCTAAGCCACTTCCCGATCGCTTATGGTTTCCTTGACGAAACCGATCAAAAATAATGGCGCGATCGCCATCAGACATTCCCTCTCCGGTATCCTCAACTTGTAAAATTATCTCAGGTGTGCCATGGGTCGGCGTGGCTGCTACCTTTAGAAGGACGGTAATTTTGCCCATATCTGTAAATTTCACCGCATTTCCCAACAAATTCATCACCACCCGCCGCAATTCTAAGGGGTCTCCCACCATTGATATCCCCGCTTCCACCTGGTCTATATCTATGGTTAAGCCTTTTTCCATAGCCAGGGGGGTCAATTCTTCCACTACCTCTTTGACTAATGCACTCAAGTCTAGGCTAGAGAAGGCAATAGTTTTGCGATCGGCTTCATAGCGATATACTTCCAGTAGGGTATTTACCATCTGTAGCAGATTTTGGTTACTGCTAATCATAGTAGCGATCGCCTCTGACATTGTTGGGGTCACTTGTCCTAATGCACCCTGCTGGAATAGTTTTAACATTCTATCCGCCGCCACCAGGGGGGTCCGTAGGTCGTGGGTGAGACGAGAGACAAAATCTTCCCGTTGGCGTGCCATTTGCGCCTGTTCATCGATACTATGTTTAAGTCTGAGTAGCGATCGCACTCTGGCTAGGAGTTCGTCAATTTCTACCGGTTTACGGATAAAATCGTCCGCCCCCGCGTCCAGTCCTTCCACTACACTAGACTGATCATGGGCTGTAATCAATAAAATCGGGATAAATGGCAGATTGGGATTATTGCGGATACGGCGCGTCACTTCATACCCATCAATTCCCGGCATCATCACATCCAATAATACCAGTTGGGGGGGCTTCTCTAATATCGTTTTTAGGGCTGACTCCCCGTCCGGTTGACAATAAACCGTGTATCCCTCGTCAGCTAACATTGCTTCAATCAGAAATAGATTTTCTGGGGAATCATCAACCGCTAAGATATTTGGGCGGGAGTGTGTTGAGGGTACAGCAGAAGAATACATAGTTATTGTATTTTGTCAGAAATTATCCAAAAAGCTAAAGTTTGCCACACTATCGAGTCCGTTTAGACCACCTTAACAGTTAATGGGTCAAATCGGGTTGAGATACTCCCGCCTTGTCTCTGAGATGATGACCCATCTCCTATTAATGATACAATCATTGTTTCGTGGCTGACAATAACTCAGGGTCAGCCTCCTACCAGCACATTATGGCAGATTTTGCCTAGTGCTGTTTTCCGACAAAGCAGTTACAACTCCCCTAAGATTGATTTACTGGTATTGATAAAATTTTCTGGAGGTAAAATCATGAAAAAAATTCGGGTGGTTTTAATTGAAGATCATGATTTAACTCGTGTGGGTTTAAAAACAGCCTTACAACAGAGTGAACAGGTGGAAGTTGTGGGGGAAGCCTCCAACGGTCGCCAGGGTTTACAAGTGTTGAAATTGACTCGACCTGATGTGGCAATTGTTGATATTGGTTTACCTGATATAGATGGCATTGAATTAACTCAACAGTTTAAAGAATATCTGCGGGTAAAAGGGGGACAAAATACTAAGATTTTGATTCTGACTATGCACGATAATAAAGATGCTGTGATGGGTGCTTTTTCGGCGGGGGCAGATTCTTATAGTGTTAAAGATGTGAGTATCGATCGCTTAATGGAAGCTATCCAAGTCACCAGTGAAGGCAATTCCTGGATTGACCCCGTGATTGCTCGCACTGTCTTACAACAGGCTCAAAATCTACCAGGTGAAAATAAGGATGCGGCTACTGTTACTATAAATGCCGTTGAACCAGAGTATAAAGAATTTTTATCTACCTGTCCCCTAACTGAACGGGAATTGGAGGTCTTAGAATTGATTGTCGGCGGACGCAGTAATGCCGAAATAGCTGAAAAGTTATATATCACTGTGGGTACAGTTAAGACTCATGTTCGCAGTATCTTAAATAAGTTATGTGCTGACGATCGCACTCAGGCGGCGGTCAGGGCTTTACGTTCCGGCTGGATTGAATAATTGCCTTAATTCCTATTCCCCACCCCCTCTGGCTTTCTGCGATTGTCTCCTCTCTAATCAAATGGGTTTTACCCTGTTGACACTATCGGTTGATTTATGTTAATCAGCCGCTTTTTAGGTGCGTTGACATCAAATCTTGACATAGGTATTTTTATACTTCCCTAGATAGAGGATAGATGGGGGTATTGTATATTATAAGTTATTGAGTATGGAATGGGTAACTGTAAATCGGCTACCATCAAATTCCGTGCCATCTCGATGATACTAATAACCCAGATATAAGTTAAGAGTTTTCCCCCTGGCTTTGTCTGGGTAAATTGCAGAAAATTTGGTTGGATATTGTCAACAAAATGACTATGAATATTTATGATAGTGTAATCCCCCAAAACCCGGCTAATATCCTGATAGTAGATGACTCCATAGATGGCAGATTATTAGTAGAAATTCTGCTGCAAGATGCTGGCTACAACGTGCAAACAGCCGAGAGTGGTCAGGTGGCATTGCAGATGGTTGAGTCATCACCGCCGGACTTAATTATCTTGGATTTGATGATGCCAAAAATGAGCGGTTATGAGGTGATAAAAATCTTGAGGTGTCAACCAACCATCCCGTTTATTCCGGTCTTGATTATGACGGCTTGTGGCTATTTGGAAGAAAGAGAACAGGCACAGATTGATGTGGATGGTATCATTTACAAACCCATTAATTTGGATTTATTATTGTCTCAAGTGGAGGGGTTGTTAAAGAAGACAAAAAAGCCTAGAAATGAATATTGTCTGGGTTCCTATGGTTGAGGTGGAGATTGCCAGCCTAAAATCCGGTAAACATCAATAAGTTGCTGTTTGCCTTTGAGAGGAATCAATCCCCAAGATTCTACCTCAAATACATCAGGAAGATAGACTAAAGTTTGATAAGCAATGAGGATGCGACAGGGTTCAGACTGTCTATCTTTCTCACAACTTTCCAGGCGAGAGGCAATATTAACGGAATCTCCCAACAAGCAATATTCTAGTCGATCGCGACTGCCTAAACTGCCAGCAACTATGGGTCCGGTAAAAATCCCAACTCTCATTTCAATAACGGGTAGATTTTGGGATTGCCAAAGTTTATTTAACTCCATGAGACGATCGCCCATTTCTAAAGCACAAGCCACCGCCGCATAGGCATCTTGAGCAATTTCTGCCTCCGTAGTGCGGGCGATAGGAACCCCAAAAGCAGCCATAATCCCATCTCCCATAAACTTGTTGATAATACCTCGATGACTATGGACACATTGAGTTAAGGTAGCCAGATACTCATTCAGCCATTCGATTAATTGTTCTGGGGGTATTTGCTCGGAAATTGTGCTAAAATTGCGGATATCAGTAAATAGCATAGTAGCCACCAGTTTCTCCCCGGGTAACTTGCCATTAGTCATCAGGCGATCGCGACTATTCCATAAAGCCTTGGCGATTTCCGGGGAGGCATTTTGTCCGAGTAATCCCATCACCACCTGTTGCTGTCGCTGGGCGCGAAATCCCAGGTAAATAATCACAATCACAGAAGTAAACAGGAGAGTAAGGCTAGGGGTAACCATGGGAACCCAGACACTGTTTAAAAATAGGTAAAATCCCCCCATCCACAAAACCCCTAACATTAGTAGGGGGCAAAATATCCACACCAGGGGATGACGCACCACCACCACCACCATGACACCTACCACCCCCCAAGCTATAGCCCAGACAAATTCTGCCCAAGGTGGCCAAAACACAAACAGAGAACGTTCTCCCGCCACCACATCTAAAAGTTGACTAACCATTTGGGCGTGAATTAACACTCCTGGCATTTTCGGGGAAATTCTGCGGCTGGGACTATAGGGAGTCAGAAATAGATCTTTTCCGCTGGGTGCGATCGTTCCGATTAACACGATTTTATCCTCTACCCAGGAGGAGGGGATGTTACCATAGAGAACCTCGCTCACACTCACCACCCTAGCCAAGGGTTTACGGGAACGGTAATCGAGGAGAATTTGATATCCTTGGTCATCAATGGTCTGATATCCGCCGCTGGTGCGGTCAAGGGGTAAAAATTCCGCCGCCCCCCAACGAATATCATCAGGGTGAAGGGGGCTATTGGTGGGTTCTATTCCCTGTTTTTGCCAGTATCTGAGGGCGAGTCGCATGGAAAATGAGTAGAAGGGTTCGTCTTCAATGGTGGCTAACATTAAATTGCGGCGCACTACTCCATCAGGGTCTAGCAATAAATCATTGAATCCGACCCGACTGGGGGGGACGGTGGGAGGGGCGGGGGTTCCCTGAAAGTCTGCATCTCCTAGGGTTTTGATGGTGATAATTTTGGGGTTGTCAAGCTGTTGGATTAATGATTGATGTCCGGGTTCATAGGGAATGTCGCGATAGATATCTAAACCGATCGCTTGAGGTTGTAGCTGGGAGAGGCGATCTAAAAGTTGGGCGATAACTTCATCAGATAAAGGCCAGCGATTGAAGGCGACTATATCTTCCTCGGTGATACCAACTATCAATAATCGCGGATCTGGCTCTAAATCGTTGCGCAACCGCACCATAATATCAAAGGCTATCAATTCGAGGGTTTGGAGTCCTCCCGCCTGTTTCAGGAGCAAAATTGCCAGGATAACGATCGCATTGGCGATCGCACAGGCGATAATCTCTTTGAGATCTGCGCGTTTGTTTTTGAAAACTTGCAACCACTTCCCACTCACGGTTAATCCCCATTTGGTCTAGCCATTCCCATTATTATTATTACCCACACGGGGAAAGACTGGGGGAAATTTAACCGGGGAATGCCGATATTTGTTATAATTACCCTAGGGCGAGAGTTGGCGCAGGCGGTTGCGGATTCATTAATTTGGATCTGAGGAAAGTCCGGGCTCCCCAAAGACCAGACTTGCTGGGTAACGCCCAGTGCGAGCGATCGTGAGGATAGTGCCACAGAAACATACCGCCAAAGGGGCTAATTTGGCTCACTGGTAAGGGTGCAAAGGTGCGGTAAGAGCGCACCAGCGATATCGTGAGGTATCGGCTCGGTAAACCCCGGTTGGGAGCAAGGTCGCAGGGATGACGGTTGGTCTTTTACCGATCCCGTTTATGGTGTACCGCTAGAGGTGTCTGGTAACAGACATCCCAGATAGATAACTGCTATCTTGATTGCTATTGGCAGTTGAGACAACAGAACCCGGCTTATGTCTGGCTCTTGCCTTTTTAACAACCCACAAAGAAAGGGGATTTCTCGGCGACGGGGAATTGTTAATCATCGGGAAATTGCCAACAGGATATTCTCTCGATATTTGTGCTTCCACAACTGGCGCAGTTTTCGTCCCAGGCTGAACTTACCCATTCGGCTTCACAGTCTCGACAGTGACAGAAAACGTTATTAATATCGGCTTGGCGAATTTGCGATCGCCAAATTTCTAATAACTCCTGATGGTTGCTTGATGTATCTTCGGACATAAGTGATGATTTCTGGGTTGGGCTATTATGTCAATATGCTATAATCAGGGGCGCTGATTATCAAGGACAACCATGGCAATTTTACACCTGGAAAATGGGGCTACCTATACTGACCTAGAAGATATTAGGCGAGAACTTTCCGCTTTGAATGTTAACCTAAATAGATGGCCTGTGGGAGAAGATCCAGAAATTCGCCGCCTATTGGGTGAGGCGAGTTTGGATGACAACCAAAAACAACAGGTGCTACAATCTCTGGATGGGTATTTTAAGGAACTTCAGGAAACGGCTGGTTATCAGTCCAGGGATTTAATCGTTTTACATCCTGATATCCCTAACTTAGACGGCTTACTGGCTAAGTTTGAGCAGTGCCACACCCACGCTGATGATGAAGTGCGCTATATTATTGAAGGGGAAGGTGTCTTTGGTTTTGTGGGTGTTGATGGTGGTCAAATGGAGTTAGTCATTGAAGCAGAAGAATATATTAATGTTCCAGCAGGGACGGAACACTGGTTTCACTTGACGGATACTAAGAGAATTAAGGCGGTGCGCTATTTTAGTAATACGGAGGGATGGACCCCGGAATATACTAACACTAAAATTCGGATTTCCCGGGATTCGGCGGCGGCGGTTTTGGGTTGATGGCGCGATCGCACTGGGATTAGGTAAGATAAGGTTAGGGGGTTGTCTAGGAGGGAGGGTCAATGAGTCAATGTCTCAATCCTGACTGTTTGGCTAATAACCCACCTGATAGCAGGTTTTGTCAGCGATGTGGTGCTAAACTGTTATTAAAAGAACGCTATAGGGCGATCGCCATTATCGGTCAAGGTGGCTTTGGTCGCACTTTTAAAGCCGTTGATGAGGACAAACCCTCCAAGCCTCTTTGTGTGATTAAACAGTTTTTTCCCCAAGGGGTGGGGACTCAGGGAATTGAGAAAGCTAAACAACTGTTTGAACTGGAAGCGGTGCGTTTAGATGAGTTAGGACATCATCCCCAAATCCCGGCACTTTATGCCTATTTTACCCAGGATAATCGCCAATATTTAGTGCAGGAATATATCCCGGGTAAAACGCTGCTAAAGGAGTTGGAAACCCAGGGAAAATTCAGCCAGCAACAGGTGATTAATCTGCTGGGGAGTTTATTACCGCTGTTGGATTTTATCCATAATAAGCAGGTAATTCACCGGGATATTAAACCGGATAATATCATCAGAAGACACCCGGACCAGCAACTGATTTTAGTGGATTTTGGGGCGGCAAAATTTGCCACAGCGAAGGCTTTAACCAGTCCGGGGACTAGCATAGGTTCCTCGGGATATGCGGCACCGGAACAAACGTTGGGACAGGCTAACTTTAGCAGTGATATCTACAGCTTGGGTGTGACCTGTATTTATTTATTAACCCAAGTACCCCCCTGGCAATTATACAATGTTCATGATGGGGAATGGAATTGGCGCAAATATTTAGGCGATCGCCTAAATTCTCCCCTCGCAGATATACTAGATAAAATGGTGATGACCAGCAGCAATAAACGGGCTTCAAGTGCGTCGGAAGTCCGAGACGACCTGAAAGCATTGTTATCACCATCTACCGACTATAGTTTCCTAGAAAAGCTGCTGAAAAGTGGCAGATGGAAGGATGCCGACCGAGAAACCACCACCTTAATTTTAGCAGTAGCCCATAGGGAAAGTCAAGGTTATTTGGATATAGAGAGTTTGGGGAAGTTACCCTGTGATATATTCCGCACCATTGATCAGCTTTGGTGTCAATATAGTAATGGTCGATTCGGATTTAGTGTCCAGTATCGAATTTGGCAAGAAATCGGGGGTTCTACCAGTGCGGATATAGAGACTTATAAGCTGTTTGGGGAAAAGGTGGGATGGCGGCGACCGAATGACTGGTTATGGTACAATAACTTAGTGTTTGAAATAGACAAAGCACCCCCCGGTCATCTCCCGTCGGGGAGGGTGGGGGATATTGCGATCGCCAGTAGATTAATGGGGAAATTAGGAGGGTTTGGATTGACGAGAGTTCTGGCAATTATGGCAAAATTAGAGGAGTGTGGCATCCGCTAATCAAGACCTAATCCAAGCCTTCCAAGCAAAATAGGGTAAAGCCAACATTCTCCGCCACCGCCAAGGTTCCTGATACAAACGATAAAGCCATTCTAAATGATGTTCACAAAACCAAGCGGGGGCGCGTTGTTTTTCTCCCCCCCAAATATCAAAACTGCCACCAACTCCAATCCACACAGCATCAGGACATAAATGGCGATTTTTAGCAATCCAAAACTCTTGACGGGGAACCCCTAAACCCACTAGAATTAATTGAGGTTGTAATTCCTGGAGACTGGCAAGCATTTCCTGTTCTTCGGAGTCGGACAGATAGCCGTGATAAGAGGCGATCGCCAAACCTTTAATCCGGTGCTGAAAATGCTCTGCGGCTTTTTGAGCAATGCCAGGTTTTCCACCATAAAAAAACACCAATCCAGAGGGTATTAGCTGGTTAAACTGATGGAGGAGGGTTTCGGCTAATTCAATTCCCGGACAACGCTGGATAGGGTGTCCTTTGAATTTTAAATAAAGCACGACCCCCGCACCGTCAGGAATTACTAGGTCGGCGTTTCGGATTAATTCGGCTAGGGGTTGATTAGATTCGGCGGCGATCGCCATTTCAGCATTGAGGGTGATGACATTAGTTCCCAAACCCTGACTCAGCCGCGATGACAGCCACTGGCTATAATTATCAGCCAGATGTACTGGTAATCCCAAAACGGGGAAAGTTGGTAGGTGTGTTTCTGGTGTCAATGAACTTGGTGCCATGGATTGAGTTAATTCCCTCACAGAAAATTATACTGGCGATCGCTCTCCAAATTAACTAATTTCTGCGGTTTCGCTTTCCTCGTCTGGGAAATGCGATCGTCCGGTTGGCTCAATGGTCTGGTTGGCTCAAAAATAGCGGAAACGGTTTCCGTCCCCTGACGGGGAATTGGTAGGGTTGGACACAGCTTGACCACCACCACCGCCACTTCCACCGCCGTTTCCGTCCCCTGACGGGGAATTGGTAGGGTTGGACTGCTTAGTTAAAGCAGTGCAAAGAATTTAACTACATTAATAAGAGTTTCCGTCCCCTGACGGGGAATTGGTAGGGTTGGACTTGTCGAGAGATGATGCTATAAGCAGTGCCATGTTCCCACCCGCAGTTTCCGTCCCCTGACGGGGAATTGGTAGGTTTGGACTATCGACATTGCTGTTTGCGTTGTTGTAATCTACATTGTTTCCGTCCCCTGACGGGGAATTGGTAGGGTTGGACAACCAAGAACAGCAATGGAATCAATTGGAGGGTAATAAGTGGCGTGTTTCCGTCCCCTGACGGGGAATTGGTAGGGTTGGACTTACAAGGGCACGAATATGTCCATTGTCGGATCTTTCTGTTTCCGTCCCCTGACGGGGAATTGGTAGGGTTGGACCAGTCAAGATCTGATAACCTGGCGGGATATCGATATCACTCGTTTCCGTCCCCTGACGGGGAATTGGTAGGGTTGGACAAAGAAATGAATAACATCTTTGTTATCGTGATTCCTGCAACTGTTTCCGTCCCCTGACGGGGAATTGGTAGGGTTGGACAAAGGACCTGAAATCACCAATTGTTTGAACCTAGTGATTCAAACCATAGAGTTTCCGTCCCCTGACGGGGAATTGGTAGGGTTGGACAAAGAAGAAAAAGAGAAGGAGGAGATTGGTATATATTAGAGTTTCCGTCCCCTGACGGGGAATTGGTAGGGTTGGACAAAAAAAGATGTTAAACTTAAGAAAAAGTGAAATCCTAAGAGTTTCCGTCCCCTGACGGGGAATTGGTAGGGTTGGACTCCTCAAAAGAGGGCTGTTTCCTCTCAAGGGGAGAAAAAATCGTTTCCGTCCCCTGACGGGGAATTGGTAGGGTTGGACTCGTCGAACATCAACAAATAAGACTAGAGTGTGAAGATGAATGGTTTCCGTCCCCTGACGGGGAATTGGTAGGGTTGGACCCTATACCTTTGGAAACGTTGCAGTATGGGGTTTTCAAGGTGCGATCGCGCGAGACTACCTAGAAGGTGCTTAACAAAACTTTACAGGCTGTTTTTGTCGAAGCAAATTCCTTTGTTTTCACGTAAATTAATACTATCAGAGACAGCGCCAGACTGTCAACCCCCAAAAACAAAAACTTTTCTGTTGTTGGCTCCAGTTTACTTGAACGATCGCCCTATTCAAACTCGCGCGAGGTTATGAGAATCTGTAATATAACTTTACAAACCCCGAAACTATTACCCCCAAGGCAACAGAGCCATTAGGGAGTGTCGATCGCCTCTCAAAACCGAAAGAATTATGAGAATCACCACCCACTGCAGCAGGCAGGTGGTATCCTAGAGGCAAGATTCCGCCCAAGTACAAATCAAATCGCCCAGGTGTGGGCTATGGTCTAGGGGTGGCGTGAGGTGTAGTTGGCTGTGGGGAAACCTGTCACCAAGATTAGCCACCAAATCAACGATCGCATCAGTAGTGCGACCGGAGAACAGGAAATAAGGCAAAATCCCAATCCGGTGATATCCTGCTTGTAGCAACTCCCGAACCCGTGACTCCATCCCCGGAGCCACAGACCAATAAGCCACAGAAGCCTTGATTTTATGGGCTAGGTGAGCGATCGCTTCATTTCCACCCGCGCGGCGACTCCCATGGGAAAGTAGAATCCAAGCATCAACATCGTAACCAATCATAACATTTTCCAGCAGTACAGACAACTGCTGGCGTTGGCTTCCCAGATAAGGTTGTAGGTGAATTTCTATCTCGGTTCCCAGGGATTTTTGGGCTAACTCCACCTCCGTGGGGATATCTTCTCCCACATGGACCCCAGGTAACAGAAACAACGGCAGAATTTGGACTCGATGAATCCCTAAACTCAGGCTATACTCAGCGAATTGGTGAATTTGTGCAGATAGCGGAGTCGGTCCCAACTCCAAAACCGCACTTCCCACCAAAGAATCAGTTAAACTATCCCCACCCTGAGTCACCTTGAGGCGATCGCTCAACTGTTGTGCTAACTTATCTACAGCTAATTGAGGGCGGCGATCGCGACTACCGTGGGACACAAGCAAAACAGTGGATAACACGGGTTACTAATGAAACTTCAGTCAATCAGTCTAACCCATCCCCGGCGTACATTGTACAACAAGCGGTTAATAATCGCCTGTTCATCCTCGGTGATGGTTTCTTTGAGGAGGGTAGCTTTCAACTTTTGGCGGTCTTCAGTCGTCACCACACTGGAAAACATCACTTGACCAAACATTTCCTCAAGGGAACCGCTAGAATTGGTCATACTGTTATAGTAGCTGCTCATGTGCCTAACCTCAATGCTCCACTATATATATATCTTCCCTCAAGTGGCTGATTTTTTCTGTGATTATACAGACGACTACATATGAGTTGGATCACCTTAACAGGTGATCCCCATCGCTCTTAGTTGTGATTTGCATCAACCGTGCTGGGGGATACCCTCTATTATACCCCACAATTCATTTAAGTTTAACCGAGGCAATAATCCCCCCAAAAAGGCGATCGCTTTGTGATATAAATAGAAGCGGTTTCTACGGGAATATATCTTAATTATGCACCTTGAACGAGCCAGCGGTATCTTGCTACACCCCACCAGCTTCCCCAGTCGCTTTGGTCTTGGTGACTTGGGACGTGCCGCTTATGAGTTTATCGATTTCCTGGAACGCATTGGCCAAAAAGTTGGGCCATACTATCTCGAAGCCCCTCTCCCCCCCGGGATTCGGATTTAGGGTGAGGGTAATGTTTTCAGAAAGTGGCTTCTAAGCTAGAAAGCCACCTCTGTAGTATAGGGGGTATTCCTAACACAGGTTTTTTCCCTATAATCTCAAGGTCAGTTGGCGACCAAAACTAAAGCTAATTAACCGCCAAGGAACTCTACTATTTCGGAGTGTTTTGATTCTGACAAAATAACCTGCTAGTAATCGCAGTATGCCTTTAAGGCGGGCTTTAGCGCGTATCAGTTGGGGATTATATGCCTGGGTATATAATGGATCAAAGGCTATTTCTCCCCAGAGAACATCGGCTTGATGACCAGGACTTAAACCATGTTTGCGGTGTTCAGGGTTAGCCAAACCTCCGTGTTCTCCGTAATTGCGGAAAGGAATAAAGTTTTGCAAATTATGAGAGCGCAAGAATGTATCTATTTCCGAATCCCAAGTAGAATAAGTTTTTCCCTGAGTTGTTTCGGTGATTTTCTCGGAGAATTTAATGAGAAGTTCTGCGGCTTTGGGGCTGACAATATAAGCGACCGTACCGACTGAAAAACCTTCGGCATATCCTTCTGGAGAGACCCAATATACTTGAGGGCTGCAAGTATAAATCCAGGTAATTCCGAGATTAGGCAATTCCTTATCAAAAGGTAAAGGCAGTTGTCCAAATTCTAAAACCGGAACAAAATCCGCTTCCACAATTAAACTAGGCTGGCTCTGCTGAGTCGCTATTTCCCAAGCCTGACGGTGGTTGAGCATACACCTATAACTTGGAGAAAATTGTTGATATTCTGGCTTATCTTCTTGGCGAATAACTAGACATTCAAATCCTTCTTTGGTCAAGTATTCTTCTAATTGTTGAGTAGGCTCTTTATACGCAATAATCAAAACTTGACTCAGAGTATCAACTAAACTATTCATATTCGCTATTACCTCAAGTAAGTGGCTTGACATGAGAACATCCGTCCACAAGAGATTTCAGCAGCCGTGGCGATCGCCATAAGCGTTTCATCATATTTCCGCCCTCATGGCTAGTAAAAGACCCCGATTTTTCGCCCCTACCCATGTTGTACACTGTGGGGACACAAAATCCAAGTTCTCCCTGGTGGGTTTTCCTGTTCAGGAGTTGGGTAAAAACTATATCGGTCAGCTTTTTTGGTCATGTTATACATGGTAGATCCAGCATCATTTGTGTGATATAAATAAAAGCGGTTTCTACGGGAATATATATTAATTATGCACCTTGAACGAGCCAGCGGTATCTTGCTACACCCCACCAGCTTCCCCAGTCGCTTTGGTATTGGTGACTTGGGACGTGCCGCTTATGAGTTTATCGATTTTCTCGAACGCAGTGGCCAGAAAGTTTGGCAAATTCTGCCTCTCGGTCCGACCGGTTATGAGCATTCCCCCTACATTATGAACTTTAGCACCTTCGCGGGAAATCCTCTGTTGATTTCTCTCGATCGCCTAGCGGAAGAAGGGCTGCTAAATAGCCGGGAATTGCTACCCCTACCAGATAACCATAACCCCCAGCGGGTTGACTTTCCCAGGGTCATTGCTCATAAAGGACAATACCTCAAACAAGCCTTTGATTGCTTCTGGGAGTCCCTACAATCACAACCTAACCATCCTTTCGAGGAGTTTTGTCAACAAAAAGCCTCCTGGCTCAATGATTACGCCCTATTTATGGCACTCCTAGAGCAGAACGACGGTAAAGACTGGAATCAGTGGGAACCTGCGATCGCTCGCCGAGAACCCCAAGCCTTGCAAGCCAAAACCGAAGAACTCCACACCCAGATTATATACCATAAGTTTCTGCAATTCAAGTTTTTTGAACAGTGGAGTCAACTGCGACGCTACACCAACAATAAGGGCATTAAAATTATTGGTGACATCTCGATTTATGTGTGCTATAATAGTGCTGATGTCTGGTTTGCGCCCAACAACTTTCAACTAGACCCAGAAACCCTGAACCCTGCCTATATTGCCGGAGTACCGCCGGACTATTTTAGTGCTACCGGACAACTTTGGGGGAATCCGGTTTATGATTGGGATGAACTAAAACGGACTAATTTTGCTTGGTGGATTGAAAGATTCCGCGCCACGTTGGAATATGTAGATTGGGTTCGGGTTGACCATTTCCGAGGCTTTGAAGCCTATTGGCGGGTTCCCTTTGGGGAAACTTCGGCTTTGAATGGGGAGTGGGTGACCGCACCGGGTGCGGAATTTTTTGAAAGTCTCGGTCAACAGTTAGGAAGTTTACCAGTTTTAGCGGAAGATTTAGGAATCATTACCCCAGAGGTGGAAGAGTTACGCGATCGCTTTGAGTTTCCGGGAATGAAAATCCTCATGTTCGCATTTGGGGAAGATTCTCGCCACCCCTATCTACCCCATAATTATACCAGAAATTCCATTGTTTACACGGGAACCCATGACAATGATACTACAGTGGGTTGGTGGCAAACCGTGAGTCCCGAAATTCGTCAGCACGTCGCTGGCTATTTAGGGTATGCTTTCCCAGAAGCCATTGAGGATATTAATTGGGCGTTAATTCGGTTAGCCCTAAGTTCCATTGCTGACCTGGCGATTTTCCCGTTTCAAGACCTGTTAGGATTAGATAATCGAGGGAGGATGAATGACCCTAGCACCAATGCGGGAAACTGGCGTTGGCGCTACGAAAGTTCGACATTGTTAACGCATCCTTTGTGCGATCGCCTGCGCTATTTAACCCAAATGTATAGCCGCTAAATTCCCCTTTTTTTGAGGGAAGGTTGGGGAGGGTAACTGATAAACCCCCCCCTGATTAAATCGGCTGTACTCCCTAGGATTTAGTCTTGATATTGCGGAATTCTACCAGAGTCTTAAAATAGGTTTCTGGTAGACCCGTATCAAAACAGCGACCTGGGACAAGATACCCAGTAATTTGTTCTTTTTCTAGGAGAGTTTGCAAACAGGAAGTCAGTTGATATTCTCCCTTTTCCCGGACATCATGGCGGATATTGTCGGCTAAGAGGTCAAAGATTTTCGGTTCAATGATATACAGCCCAAATATAGTCAAAAACCGATCCCATTCCAGTCCGGGAACTCGCATATTTGTCCGCGCATAATTGAGAGTTGGCTTCTCATAGATTTCCGTCAGGTCAAATAAATAATCAGAATCTTTAACCGGAGTTCCGGCTACACAACCATAGTGCTGAATGCGATCGCCGGGAGTAATTCGCACACCGATAACACTCTGTTGAACTTTCTCATAAACCTCCAACAATTGACGGGCGCAGTTTACCTCCAAATCGGAAGCATAAACATGGTCACCCAATAGTAACATAAAAGGCTCATCATGCACCCAGGGGGCGGCACAAAAAACCGCATGACCGAATCCTTCTTGTTGTTCCTGGGTTAAAATAGTAATCCGTTCCCCCAAGGTTTGTAAATAGTGGCTATAGTCTCGACTACTGGGGGACAATTTCCGCCAAAATTCCGGTTTAGGAGACCCTTGGAAATAGTCCTCAAATAAGGAGCGATCGCCCGATTGAACAATAATTCCGACCTCTTCAATTCCAGCATTAATAGCCTCTTCCACGACCACCTGAATCACAGGTTTAGCGATTCCCTCAGCATCAACTATAGGGAAAAACTCTTTTTTAATCATTTTGGAGGCTGGGAACATCCGAGTACCAAATCCTGCGGCTGTGATGACAGCTTTGCGAACCCGACGATTTTCTTGTGCTTTCATAGTCTCAAATTATCCCCTTTAGGGAAACCTGTATATTTTAACTTATTTTATGCTGAAATTGGGGTCATTCCGTAAAATTTGAGCATCAGTGAGAGGTCAAATAGGTATATTGGGTCAAACTGCGTTCATAGTTTTGTAGGAGAAGCTGAGATTCTTCGATGGTAATTTTCTGGGACTGAAGGGCTTTTTCAGTTTGGCGGCGGATACTTTCCACCAAATCCTCACTGTCATATTGTACATAACCCAAAACCTCATTCATAGTGTCGCCTTTGATGACATATTCTACCTGATAACCTTGAGGATTGAGTTGAATATGAACCACATGGGTATCGCCAAATAGGTTATGTAAATTCCCCATAATTTCCTGATATGCGCCCGCCAAAAACATCCCCAAATAGTAGGGCTGTGAAGGGGTTAAGGGGTGCAGTTCCAAGATGGGTTTAGAATCTCCCCAATTGATAAAGCGGTCTATTTTACCATCACTATCACAGGTCAAATCTGCCAAAGTCGCCCTTTGAGTTGGTTCTTCATTAAGGCGATGAATTGGCAAAATCGGGAAGAGTTGGTCAATCGCCCAGGAGTCCGGCGCAGACTTGAACACGGAGAGATTTACATAGTAAATAGAAGCCATAATCTGCTCAATAGACTTTAAATCATCCGGGATAATTTCCAAGTCTCGAATAATCTCGCGGATTTTATGACAACAAGCCCAATATAATTGTTCAGCTTTGGCGCGATCGCGTAAATTCAAGTAACCGAAATTAAAGACACTAATCGCCTCCCCTTTAAACTGGATCGCGTCGTGATAGGCTTCTTGGTAATTATCGGGATTAATAGATTGATAGGTTTCGGCTAAATTCCTGAGTAGGAGATGGTCATCATCATTAATATTCGGAGGGTTGGCGGTGCTGGGTTCACTACTTCCCAGGATATCAAAAACCAAGATAGACTGATGAGAAGCGATCGCCCTTCCACTTTCGCTAATTAAAACAGGCGCATCAATTTTTCCCTGTTCGCAGGCTTCCTTAACTTCCGCCACAATATCATTAGCATAGTTTTGCATATTGTAGTTTTTGGAAGCGGGGGCGTTAGTTTTAGAACCATCATAATCTACCCCCAAGCCGCCGCCGACATCCAGATATTGCATATTAGCGCCTAATTTAGCGAGTTCCACATAAATTTGACTAGCTTCTCGGATGGCATCTTTAATCGCACTAATAGAGGAGATTTGTGAGCCAATATGGAAGTGTAGAAGCTGCAAACAATCCAACATTCCCAAACCCTGGAGGCGATCGCATACTTGGATAATTTCGGGAATAGTTAAACCAAACTTAGCGCGATCGCCGGTGGAACCTCCCCAACGTCCTACACCTCGGCTTCCCAATTTCGCCCGCACTCCTAAAATCGGTTGTATCCCCAGATTTTGACTAGCGGCTATGGCTAATTCCACTTCTTCTAACTGTTCCATCACCACAATAGTTTTACGTCCCAACCGTTGGGCTAACATGGCGGTTTCGATATATTGTCGGTCTTTATAGCCATTACAAATCAGTAAAGCACCGGGAGTAGTCAGACAAGCCAAAGCAATCAACAATTCCGGTTTAGAACCCGCCTCTAATCCCAATTGATAAGGCTCCCCAAAGCGCACCAAATCCTCAATCAGATGACGTTCTTGGTTACACTTAACCGGATAAACTCCCCGATAAACTCCCGGATAATTATAGCGGGCGATCGCCTTAGAAAAACAAGCGTTTAGGCGTTCAATGCGGTCTTCCAGGATATCAGGAAAGCGGATCAGTAAAGGTAGCCCCAGATTTCGTTTTTTCAGAGACTCGACCAACTCATATAAATCAATAGACCCACCGCGATCGCCTTGTGGGGAAACCGTGATATGACCCGCAGCATTAATAGAAAAGTAGGGTTCACCCCACCCCTGAATGTGGTAGAGTTTCTCGCTATCTTCAATAGTCCAAGTTCCCATTTGGTCAGATACCCCATGATCAGAAACCGAGTCCGAAGCAGAAGGGGTCAGGGGTTGTAATTTCATAATCGCGAAGTTCCTTACTGTTAGCGTCTATGAGACAGTGTAGCTTGACAAGTCGGGGATCTTCATGAAAACTATAGTTGGGGTCAATAATGTTTTCGGAGCGACATGGCATCGTTAGCTAAACTTTGATCAACTTTGATTAACTTTAGGATCGGTGTTGGTGTAGCGATCGCCTGAAATTGTACCTCACAGGTTAGTTGATCCAGATCACCACGGAAGCGCATAATCTGATACAATTCGGGTCCAAAATTTATGCGACGATGATAGACGGCTCAAGAATATAGCTATCAAGATATTCTTGAAGATATATCGGCTGAAAATATATCACAGAGTATTCATGTAGAAATCTATCCTAGGAGAGCATGATTTAATCTCAAATTAGGTTAATATTTTAGGGCAATAGGGTCTAATAAGCGAGAAGAGTTGAGGATAAACCTATTGCCAGATATGTCAAACCCAAGGAAGCGGCTCAAATCCTTGGAGTCCATGAAAGAACACTCCGCAGATGGGACGACAATGGCTCAATA
>NZ_JARPLU010000170.1:0-9692 GCF_032349615.1 Limnospira sp. PMC 1279.21
TATCGTCGTTGCCCAGCGGGGGTTCTGATGGTCTCGATTGAGCCATTGTCGTCCCATCTGCGGAGTGTTCTTTCATGGACTCCAAGGATTTGGGCCGCTTCCTTGGGTTTGACATATCTGGCAATAGGTTTATCCTCAACTCTTCTCGCTTATTATACCGTATTGCCCTAAAATGTTAACCTAATTTGAGATTAAATCATGCTCTCCGAGGATTCTCACCTCTGGCTCTAACAAACAGGACCACTGATGCTGAACTCGCTCTTGAACATGGTGTATCAGTTGAAAGATATCACTAGCGGTAGCCGAGCCGCAATTCAAGATAAAGTTAGCATGGCGTTCAGCCACTTGAGCGCCACCAATTTTATAACCCTTTAATCCCGTTTGTTCAATCAACCAGCCGGCCTTATGGGGTCCAGGGTTACGAAAAACACTGCCACAACTAGGTAAATGGTAGGGTTGAGATAGCCTTCGCTGTTGGAAATGTTCTGTAGTCTCAGCCATAACCTGTTCTGGGTCATAACCGGGCTGTAACTGGAATGTAGCCTGAGTAACTAGGCGATCGCTTCCCTGTAGATTAGAAGTACGATAGCGGTAGCCCAATTTTTCCGGGGGTAAAACCTGGAGAGTTCCCGAACGTTCCAGGATATGGGTATTAACTAAAATATCTGCTGTACAAGAAATATGAGCGCCAGCATTCATAACTATTGCTCCTCCGACAGTTCCCGGAATTCCCACCGCCCATTCTAAGCCACGCCAACCCATACGAGCAGCTTTCCAAGCCAAACGGGGCAAAGAAGCACCCGAACCGACCGTAAGCTGTCCAGTTTCCTGGTCAAAGTGAGTATGTCGCAGATAACGAGTACCAATCACCAAACCGCGCAAACCTCGATCGCTCACCAAAAGATTAGAACCGCCCCCCAATAAAGTAATCGGTAGTTCTTCAGCATTAGCCCATTCCAAACAGGCTAGTAACTGATCTAATCTTTGCGGTGCAGTATACCAGTCGGCGGGGCCTCCCACCCGAAACGAGGTTAGAGAAGCTAGGGAAACTTTAGACCGGATCAAACAGTCATTACCCAGGAGGGTGATGGAGCGTTCCGGTTTTCCGTTCACTTGACCTAGGGAGCCAGAGGAAACAGTCATGACCATAATCAAATACTTCTTTAATGAGAAATGCCTGTAATTTAATCAGCACATTACATGAGTTAATATCCAGTTACGCAGTAACAGTGGGATTGATGCCAGAATTGTCATCGGATTGAAAGAATGCCATCACCTCTGGAATTACTCGGTTGAGGTTGCCAGCACCCAAAAACAGGACCAAATCTCCTGGTTTGAGCAGTTGACACAAGCGAGTTTTCACCGCCTCTAGGGAGGACTGGTAATCGACATGGGGATGATGTTCAGCAACGCGCGTGGCTAATTGTTGACCACTAATCCTGCCCGGATTGGCTTCTCCGGCGCTATAGATCTCGGTGAGCATAACTAAGTCTGCATCACCAAAGCACAGTGCGAAATCCTCCATAAGGGTTTCGGTGCGACTGTACCGGTGGGGCTGAAAAATGGCGACCACTCGTTTAATTTCCGAACCGGGATGAACAGGCGTGATGGCTGCTTCCGATAAGGTGGAGCTAAGACCACTGGAATTTTGAAGCCGCCCCCTAGCAGCAGCAAGTGTCACTCGAATTTCGCTAGGGTGGTGGGCATAATCATCAACAAATTGAATACCCCCATAATTCCCCCGATATTCAAAGCGTCGTTTAGTCCCAGGAAATTGTGCGATCGCCTGAGCAATCACAGAAAATTCCAAATTGAGTAACCGACCCACAGCCACGGTTGCCAAAGCATTACTGAGATTATGGGCTCCCAGCAATTGTAACTTTAGCAGACCGATCGCCTCACCTCGCTCATAAACCTGAGCCATGATGCCGTCAGCTAGATATTGAACAGCATCAACAGTATAGTCGGCATTAAACTGGGAGTTAATGCTGTAGCTAATGGTAGGTTTAAGGTAATCTCGAACCATTGTGCAGTCAATGCACCCCACAATAGTCTCACATTGATTGGCAAAAATCCTAAAGGTCGAGATCAATTGATCAAGAGTTTTGTAGTGGTCAGGATGATCAAGTTCAATATTAGTCACAACCCCTATATGGGATGCTAGTTTGACTAGGGAACCATCAGACTCATCAGCTTCGGCTACTAAATAAGGGCTATGTCCCACGCGGGCATTTCCTTCCCAAGCGTTCACCTCGCCACCCACCAGAATTGTCGGGTCCAAACCAGCTTTGAGCAATAGAAAAGCAATCAAGCTGCTGGTTGTAGTTTTACCATGAGTCCCGGCTACGGCAATACTTTGGTACTCAGCCATCAAAGCGGCTAGTAGGTCTGATCTATGAAAAATCGGACATCCTAACTCTCGGGCGACTTGATATTCGGGATTTTCGGGATGGATAGCTGTTGAACAAATAACTTGTGGCAGTTGCTGTTCTAACTGAGCGATCGAAGATGATTCTCTGGGTAAAGTGGCTTTCTCTGACGAGATTTTGCCTGATAGCCCAGAAGCCATTGACTCCCAATTATGCTTGGGGGTTTTAAAAATGTCAAAGTTGCTGGCATCTTGACTCCCAAAAATATGAGCCCCCATGGCTTCCAATCGTTCTGTGATATGGCTATTTTGCAGGTCTGAGCCAAAGACAGGCAAATTTCGCTGGGCTAAAATATAGGCAAGGGCTGACATTCCTATGCCACCAATGCCAATGAAATGAAATGGCCTGCCATTAAAATCGACAGTATTAGGCATTAACTATTCCTCAACACACCACACCACACCACACATCCAACAGGCGATTATCATATCAATAATTGCCGCTTGTTGGAAACTCAACCATAGCAAAGTATGGCAATTACAAGATTAAAAGGCGATCGCTCCGATGGAGGCAGAAGGCTGTATGGTATTTGTATACTACATACTCCCCAAAATCGGAAATAACCGGATGCTACCTGCGGAAAATTAGGTTTAGATCAAGGCCAACCGGGGCGGATGCCATATAAGACTCAACACCTGCCATAGCTTCACCCTAGGGCATTTGGGGTCATCATGTCCTCCTTAGATGTGATTACTGAGGCTTATTATCCTAAGTATGCGCCCCTAATCATAGCCGATCGCACCCGGAAGCAGAATCCCCCCTAACTATGAGGGAAGGCACAATAGCACACCCAGATCAGCAATTTTGTCTGTACCAGCGGGGATCTAGGGGAATGGACGATTTGCTGTTAACTGACCAGGGACATCAAACCAAAAGTTTCGATACCTAAACTTCAGAAGAGGTCAGCCTTTAGGGTATGATTGGGGTCAAGATAAACTCACGTTATAGAAGGCGCAGGCCTTAGTTGGGCAATACTATCGTTAGGAGAAACAAGGTGATGAAAGTCGCAATCAACGGTTTTGGCAGGATCGGACGTAACTTTCTGCGTTGTTGGCTGACCAGAGGGGAAAATACTAATCTGGAAGTTACGGCTATCAATGACACTTCCGACCCCAGGATCAATGCTCATTTGCTGAAGTATGACTCAATGTTGGGGACTTTGCATGATGCCGATATCAAGGCTGATGAGAACTCCCTGATTGTCAATGGTAAGACGATTAAGTGCGTTTCTGACCGTAATCCTCTTAACCTCCCTTGGAGTGAATGGGGTATCGATCTGATCATTGAAGCGACAGGGGTATTTGTTACCGAAGAGGGAGCATCAAAGCATTTATCTGCTGGTGCGAAAAGGGTTCTGATTACTGCCCCTGGGAAAGGTAGTAATATTGGAACCTATGTAGTTGGTGTCAATGACCATAACTATGATCCCAATGCCCATGTTATTGTCAGTAATGCCAGTTGTACTACTAACTGTTTAGCCCCTGTGGTCAAGGTGTTGCAAGATAATTTCGGGATCATCAAAGGAACGATGACCACTACCCACAGTTACACTGGCGACCAGCGTTTGTTAGATGCTAGTCACCGGGATGTCCGACGGGCGCGGGCTGCTGCTCTGAATATTGTTCCTACCTCTACTGGTGCGGCTCAGGCTGTGGCTTTGGTGATTCCTGAACTGAAAGGTAAGCTGAATGGGATTGCTATGCGGGTTCCCACCCCTAACGTTTCTGTGGTGGACTTTGTGGCTCAGGTGGAGAAAACCACTTTCACCGAAGAAGTGAATAAGGCTCTCCAAGAAGCGGCAGAAGGACCCATGAAGGGAATTCTGGCTTATAGCGATCTGCCTCTGGTTTCTAGTGACTATCGCGGAAATAATGCTTCTTCTATTGTTGATGCTAGTTTGACAATGGTTATGGGTGGCGACTTGGTTAAAGTTGTGGCCTGGTATGACAACGAGTGGGGATACAGCCAACGGGTTGTAGACTTGGCTGAGATTGTGGCTAAACACTGGTAAGGGGACTCAGGGGGATTTTGGTTCAGATCAAAAGTGCTGAAATCCCTGTTTTTGGGTCAGGATAATTTCTGAGTTAGAGTGAGTACCTGTAAGTAGGATGGTTTCGGTCTCTGTTGTGGTAACACCAATGATGGCACTTCCTGGGATGTGTTTGATCAGTTGTTGGGCGCGATCGCATGGTAGACATAAAACTAACTCAAAATCCTCGCCGCCATAGAGTACCCAATCAAGGACGGTCTCTGCTGGGGCTAGTTGGAAAAGGGAGTTGGAATGGGGCAGTTTTTGGGCTTCGATTCTAGCTCCCACTCCACTGGCTTGGCTGATCTGCACGATCGCATCAGCTAAACCATCGCTGCTGTCCATACCAGCAATAATTAGGTGAGGATCGCTATCCCATAGCTTTTGTAGGCTGGGTAATATATCTAGTCGCGGTTGCGGATACTGATGATGGTGTTGAAGCGATCGCTTTTCGGTTTCTGATAGGGATGCACCTAAATTCTCATTTAGCAGCAATTCTAGTCCGGCTCGGGAGTGACCATGAGCGCCGCTGACCATGATCGCCCATTCTGGTTGTGCTGTCGATCGCTTAATAATTCGTTGGGGCGCAACTGTACCAATAGCAGTAATTGAGATGGTATTGATAGGGGAGCGACAAATATCGCCGCCGATAATTGGGGTTTGGAATTGGTCTAAACATTCAGCCATCCCCTCATATAACTGTTCAACCCAGTTAATAGGTGTTTCCCCTCTCAACCCCAAAGCTACGGTAATTCCTAGGGGAGAGGCTCCCATGGCTGCCAGATCTGACAAATTAGCCGATACTGATCTCCATCCTACTGCTATGGCGGGGGTAGTGCGATCGCTAAAATGACAGCCTTCGACTAACATATCAGTTGTCACCACCAGGGACTGATCAGCAAGGGGACTGAGGACAGCGGCATCATCTCCCACTACTTCTAGGGGACAAAACCTTTTAACCATTGCTAATAACCCCTGTTCACCCAGATCTCGAATTTCCATAATGAGCAGTTAATCCAGCGATTTTTGTGTTATACTAAACCCCTGAGCAGAGCTTGTAGTTTAAGTTGAATTTCGGCTAATTCTTGCTCAGGTTCGGAGCCAGCGACTATTCCCGCCCCAGCGAACAGTCTAGCTCGATCGCTATCTATCAAAGCGGAACGAATACCTACGATAAATTCCCCATTACCATGATAGTCTACCCAACCCAAAGGAGCCGCATATAAGGAGCGGTCAAAGGTTTCGTATTGCCTAATTTGAGCGATCGCTACTTCGCAGGGAGTCCCGGCGGCGGCGGGGGTCGGGTGTAGTTTCGCCAATATATCTAAGAGGTGGATATCGGCGGATATGGGGGAGGTTATGGGGGTCCACAGGTGTTGAATATTGGATAACTGCATTAGTCTGGGTTTTGGCGATCGCTCTGGGGTCAAGCCTAGATGCAATAGACGTTCGATGATAAAATCGACTACGGCTTGATGTTCCCGTAGGTTTTTGTCACTGGAGAGGAGGCGGTGGGCGATTTCTGTATCTTCTGCTTGGGTTTCCCCACGGGGGGCAGAACCTGCCAGCGCATCGGTGCTACAATTACCTTGATTGACTGTAATTAGACGCTCTGGACTAGCACCGATAAAGTTTTTACCTTGGCTGTTTCCCGTGGAAAAAATGTAGCAGTCGGGATAAAGCGATCGCAAATTTGCCAGGGAATTGATGAGCCGAAAAGGTGTATCTGAGCAAATATCAAAGGCTTGGGATAGCACAACTTTACTGAGTTTTCCAGTAGAAATTAACCGCAAATTCTCCGATACAGAATGATGAAATTCCCCCACTTGTGGATTGATCCAAATAGTTTGCGGGTGTAATTTATTGGTGATTTCCGACTGTATTCTGCCACTTTGCAGACCATTAACCTTGTCGATTTTCCCCCATATAGAGGCAGTTACAGCCTCAATGTCCGATTTTTTGTCAACCAAAACATTGATTAACAAAGTATAGCGATCGCCTTTTTGATACAGTAGAATAGCTGGCAAAAATACCGTGGCGGCGGGGAACACCGGGCGGGAATGATAGTTATCTACATCCGGGTAATTCCTCAAATAATAATGTTCGGAATTGGATTGATAATTGTCCTGAAAAAAGGTGAAACTACAACAAAAAGCGGGCGCGGCTAAATTAGACTCCGATCCAGCGATAATCGTTCGGCGAAACCAAGCATCGATAAACTCTTGAGATTTGGCGAATCTTTCCCCGTTGTTAATAGTTAATTTTACCGCAGCATCCCCGCCGACGATCGCCTGTTTTGACTGAGCTTTTTCAAAATAAAAATGTGGCTTATCTTCCGTTAAGAATGCTTCCAGAAACCGGAGAGGGTCAACCGCATCAATTTCCCGAACAATACTAATAATTTGAGGGTCAGAATTGACAAGGCAATTTTGCTGGCACTCACACAGAAAGCGATGCAGTTCCCGGCGGTCTTGCCAAAGCAATTGGGGAGGAGGTACAGCCAGCATAGAATAGAATAACAGATCAATATAGGGATGTTACCAAGAAAACAGCCTTTGCGCCCAGAAGGTCAGTTATGAGAGCAATATACAACACTGACTGATATTGGTTCAAGACTTGGGAGGCTTGACCTAGCCGACAATTGGGAAAAATCAGTTCGGGAATTATGCCACTAGGCTGTAGAAAAGGCAATATTAGCGATCGCCACTGGGTGGTCTGTGGTAATAAACCTTAACAAATCCGGCCCTAGGAGAGGGTCAGAGGGGGATAAGGCGGTGGTATTATGGATTGACCCACCACTGAATTGGCTGCATTCGACTATACTCATGAAACTGCCTGATGGCCCTAGATTAATGTCCCCCCTGCAAATTTTGCAGCTTGTTATTGATCCTCCCAAATACCTAGAAAACTGTGCCGATAAATATGGCGATCGCTTTACTCTGCGGGTTTTGGGTAACAACTCGCCGCCGGTGGTTTTTTTTAGTCATCCAGAGGCGATCGAGGCAATTTTTGCAGGTTCTGAGGGTCTGTGTCCGGCTGATCAACTAGAATTAGGACGCATTACCCATGTATTTGAACCCCTGACCGGGCCACAGTCTTTAATTGCTAAAGACGGGTCGGAACACCAACGTTTGAGACAGTTGTTAATGCCACCCCTACACGGGAAGCAACTACCCCGCTATGGTGAGGCGATCGCCAATATTGCCCACTCCGTGACTGAAAACTGGTCTGTTGGCGATTGTATCTCTATCCGCCAGTATACCGCCAGAATGTCCCTACAAACCATTTTGCAGGTAGTTTTGGGGTTGGGTCCCGGTTATTTGTATGACCAACTGCAACAGACCCTAGAAACCTATTTAGAATGGGTGAATTCCCCCCTCAACTCCCTACAGTTTTTTTGGCCGGCTTTACAGCAAGATCTGGGTGCGGCGAGTCCCTGGGGCAAATTTCTCCGACAGCGACAACAAATTGATGATCTGATTTATACTGTCATAGCCGATCGCCGCCGGGAAGCCACAGGGGAAGATGTCCTATCTTTGCTAATTTCCGCCAGGGACGAAAACGGCGAGGGTATGAGCGATCGCGAATTGCGTGATCAGATTATCACCCTATTGTTGCTAGGTTATGATACCACTGCCTCAGCCACCGCTTGGGTGTTTTATTTAATTCATCAATTCCCCCACATTAGAGATCAACTTGTCGCCGAATTGCAGACCCTCGGAAGTGATAGCGACCCGACGCAGGCGGTGCAACTTCCCTATTTAACAGCAGTTTGTCGGGAGGCTTTGCGTCTGCACCCTATTGCTTTAATTTCTCAGCCTCGTGTGGTGCGTGAGTCTGTGACTATTCGCGGCGATCGCTTTGAACCTGGTACTATCTTAGTGCCGTGTATTCACCTAGCACAGATGCGATCGCAAACCTACCCAGAACCCAAAAAATTTCGACCAGAGAGATTTTTGGAACGTCGATTTTCCCCCTATGAATATTTCCCCTTTGGTGGAGGTTCTCGCAGTTGTATCGGCATGGCATTATCTCTATTTGAGATTAAAATCATCTTGGCGATCGTCCTCAGCCGTTGTCAATTTTCCCTCGCCGATTTGGGTCCCGTGCGTCCCGTGCGCCGAGGGATTACCATTGTGCCGTCGGATAACTTTAAACTAATTGTAGAAAATATCCGATCCTCCCCCATTCCCTCCCTGGTTTAAACTAGATTTTTGCCGACCATCTTCACTTAATAAATGATGACTACAAAACTGATTGCTGATTCCAATTCAAAACTTTGGTTAGCTGCCATTAAGCCACCCATGTACAGCGTCGCTATTATGCCTATTTGGGTCGGAACTGCCCTCGCCAAGTCGGAGACTGGTTTAATAAATTGGGGCGTGTTTATGGCTTTCCTAACCGCCGCTATTTTAATCTTAGCTTGGGAAAACCTACTTAATGATGTCTTTGATTCCGAGACTGGCATCGATAAAAATAAACATCATTCTCTCGTGAATTTAACCGGGAATAAAGCCCTAATTTTAACCATTGGTAATCTGTGCCTGTTAGTGGCGATCGCCCAAATTATGTTAATCTGTTGGTGGCAGCAAGATTTAACCGTTTTGGGGTTAATTATCCTCTCCTGTTTTTTAGGGTATCTTTACCAGGGGCCGCCTTTCCGTCTCGGTTATCAAGGCTTGGGGGAATTTCTCTGCTTTTTTGCCTTCGGACCGGTAGGAATGTCCGCCGTTTATTATAGTCAAACCCAAACCTGGTCACTGCTGAATTTAGCCGTCTCCCTTATAGTCGGAATAGCCACCAGCTTAATATTATTTTGTTCCCATTTTCACCAAGTAGAAGATGATATCGCCGCCGGAAAGCGATCGCCTATTGTCCGCTTAGGGACCCAACGCGGCGCGCAAATTTTACCCTGGTTTTGTGGTAGTATTTTCGGATTAACCCTAATTGGAGTCCTCGGCGGATTTTTCCCAATTTGGACTTTGTTAAGTTTTGCCGGAGTTTTCCCAGCCATTCAATTATGTCGCCATGTCCGAGAATATCATCATCAACCCCAACAGGTTAGCAATTGCAAATTCATCGCCGTTTCCGTTCACTTTTGGACTTGCTTCTTATTAGGCTTTGGGTTTATAATTTAGGCATACAGAAACATTGTAGGGTGCGTTAGGCGCTTTGGAAAACGGGAATCCAACTCAAGCAATTTCATCAGCGCCGTAACGCACCAATTCCCTCCG